>JBHEPK010000123.1:478-5938 GCA_046260325.1 Desulfonatronovibrio sp. | reverse complement strand
ACTCTTGTCAGTTACTGTTGAGCCAGGCCGATGACCGGGTTTTTGTCCAGGACGTTCATTTCCTGTCTGATTTCTGGATCTGCCTGTAATGGAACCACTTTTTCCATATCCCTCAGTGCTTCTTTTATCCACCCCCAACCTGGCCGCAGCCTCTTGCTCTTTCATTTCTCCGCGGACCAGGCCGAGCATGGATTGCTTAACTTTGCTGTCAGAAACCCCTTTTTCCAGTGCAGACCGGGCAATTCTGGTCATACCCCATCCGGGGGAAGTAAAATAATTATTTTCCAGTCCTGCGTCAGTAAGATTCTGGGCATCTTCTTTGGACATCCCCGCATTAACAAGTGCTTGCCTTACCTCCAGTGCATTGATGACATTCATATAATCAGAGTGATTTTTAAGCCTGTCCCTGATTTCATCTTCAGCAACACCCATTGCTGTGAGACTGTTCATGCGATTCAACAGAGACTTGCTGTCTAAAGATTGTCCAGGTGGAATTTCTTCCAGGATTACAGCAAGACGGTCAAATCTGTAGCGAATTTGTTGAACAGTCTTTAAAATAATCTGGTGGGAGACATTTTTGCCAAGCCCTTCCTGAATTTTCAATAGTAAAGGGCGTATGGGAAAGTCATTACTATATGCTTGGGTTAAAACTTCCAAATATGCGTCAGTTATTTTATGCTCCAGTTCATGAACATATGCCATGGCCATAATTCTGTCCTCATAGGGTTGAGGCAGATTGATCCTGTCGGCAACAGCTTTATTAGAGCTAAACAGTACTGATATTGCAAGTACCAGGATCAAACAAAAAATTGATGTTTTACGTCTGTTGTTCATAACCATAGTCTTCTATCACTATCATGGAGTTGACGCTTCCAAATCCATCATCCTTAAAAAGCAGTGCATCCGGATCTGGGACGATTTGTTCGTCGTTGATGACGAAAGCATACTCATGGCTTCCCTTGGGCAAGGGGATTGTGATTGTCCATATTCCGTCATTTGATTGTCTCAATACATACCCTGCCGGGTTCCAGTCATTGAAAGATCCCATTATGGATACGCTGTCAACATCTGGATTATCAAAAGAAAATAAGACATGAAATGTTTCATCGGAATAGATTGCTGTATCTTTGAGAGGAAAGTTCTGCTCCAATTTCCCGGTCTCGTCAGTTATATAGGTTAAAGTGACGAGAATCAGCATTGCTGCAGCCAGCCCGGATATTGGCCAGATGGGGGCCAGGCGTATGGGCCTTGGGGTAAGCAGCCACTTGGACAAGGAAAGTTTTTTGGTTTTAGCTGGAGGTGCAATCCTGCTCATTACTCCGGAAAGCAGCTTATCCGGTGGGTTCTGGTATTTTAAACTGGCAATCAGGCGAGCCGCTGGAATATCTTTTATATTCAAGTCATTATATTTTCTCATAAATATTTTTCCTCTTCACCAAAAATGGCTCTTATTTTTTTAAGTCCGCGGTGGACTTTCATCTTTGCGCTACTTAATGTGATGTTCAGAACTTCAGCAATCTCCTGATATGTAAACTCTTCACGAAAGCGCATAATCAATGCTTCACGGGACTCCCAGGGCAGTTGATCCATGGCTTGATTTATGAAATCTCCACGGAGATTTTTTCGGGCCTGCACATCGCTACCCGGACTGGACAACTGGTCCTGACCGATCAAGTTTATGCTGGATGTGTTGGCATTTTCCCTGCTGTTTTTACGGCAGTGATCCCTGGCAATGTTTAAACCAATTGTGTACAGCCAGGGGAAAAAAAGCTTTTCCTGGTTGAATCTGCTCAGGTTCTCAAAGCCCCGGACAAATGTCTCCTGGGCCAGATCAGCCGCAGTGTCTTTGGAGTCAGTCATTCTGAGCATCAGATTGAATATTGCTCCCTGATATCGACGTACCAGGATCTCGTAATCATTATGGTATCCACTAAGTATTCTAACGATGATTAGATGTTCTTCCTGACTTGTGATTTCAATCCAGCCTTTCATAATGATATATACGAAGAACATGCTGGTTTAGTCACCATGCAGTCCATGATAAAAGCCTCAAATGGGGGTCACCTTATTTGTCATTTTTTTCCCGTTCTGCATCGAAACTAATAAAATTAGGCATGTTAAAAAATGGAAACAGGCACTTTTGCCCTGAAAAGGGTTTGAACAGCTTAATAATATCGCAGCAAAAGGACCTCTCCCGGGTGTCTCTGTAGTCGTGATTATTAATTTGCCGGTAGCCAGTGTCAGGGAATAATTACTACAGAATTATAATTTCCAAATCCATCATTTTCCATGATCAATGCCTGAGGGTCTGGGATAAATTCTTCCCTATTGATGAAAAATGCATAAACATGCCTGCCCGCACCTGACTGAAATTCTATTTCCCAGCGTTCACCCTGGAAATCCATACAAAAATCATGGATGTTCCATTCATTGAAGTCCCCAGCCACACAAACACTGTCAGCCTGCCCTTCATAGGCAAAAAGTACTGTATAACTCATCTCTTTAAGGTTATGGTCCTCAAATTTATGATCAATGGATGTGCAACCGGCTGCAAATATGAATAAAATTGCCTGGAGAACGATACGCTTAAAAGCTGGTATGTATGCAGCTGGAAATTTCTTACTATTAATGTGTGACTTTTTCATAGGGATCAACGTAAACATTTTTAACTACAATGTTCATCTGGCAGTTGTCATCACTGACATCGTTAAAGTTGCCGGGAACATCAATTGGCTGTGCTGACATCAGTTTATCTTTCATGCTGCATACAAAGCTAAACTGATGCGAGCACTGAAACAATGCCTCATCATTTAAACCTATTTAACAAGGAGTACAACCATGAAAAAACAATTTCTTGCCACTCAGATTATCTTAGTAGTCATGTTATTATTCTATGGAGCTGGAGCTTATGCATGGCAGGGAGGACAGGGAAATTCTAAGCAGAATATACCTGGAGGTCCGGGGACAGGCATCAGTCAGCCGACCGCAGAATTAACAGCAGATGAAATTCTGGCTTTTGAACATATCCTTGAGGAGGAGAAACTTGCCCGGGATGTATATCTTGCTCTGAGTGAGATCTGGGATATCAGCATATTTGAGTATATTGCTGCAAGTGAAGAACAGCATATCAGAGCCATGGTTAATTTGGGCCGCAGATACGGTCAGGATATCTCTGCTACCCAGAATGCCCCCGGTGTCTTCAACAACCAAGAATTTCAGAATTATTATAATGATCTGATTGATATGGGGATGTCTTCTCCTGAAGAAGCCCTGTCCGCAGGAGTTCTGGTGGAAGAACTGGATATTTTTGATATTCAGGTGTCGTTACTCTTGATAGAAAATGAGGAGTTCAAAACAGTTTTGCAAAATCTGCTCAAAGGTTCCAGAAATCATCTACGCTCATTTTATGCCACCCTTCTTGCAGCAGGTGGAAATTATAGTCCGGAATTTTTAACGCAACAACAGTTTGATGAAATTGTAAATTCCCCCATGGAAAGAGGACGTGTGGATCAGGATGGTAATCCAGCGGACTCAGGAGGCAGAGGATTTAATAGAGGCAATGAAGATCATAGAGGCAACCAGGGTCAATGTGATAATGGTGAATGCATGTTCTTTTAATCCTTCCTGTAACTTATCTGATCACCTAAGACTGGTCTGTCCGGCACTCAACACTGAATTTGAAATTGTGTTGTTCATCTGAATGCTGCACATCAATGTTGAGTGCCGGACACGTAACAGTATACCGCCATATTATAGTCTTCGCAGCAATCACTTTTTTATGATTATCTCCATACCAATTCATGACGGTAAGAATCAAGCAATAGAGATTCTTTAGTATTAGTTTGTCACCCCTGGCTAACAAAAAAATCAGCTTATTTGCTTAGTAAATGTTCCACCCGGTCCGCCGGGGAACAGAAATTCTAAACTTGGCGGTGGAAACCTACAAGGCTGACGAAGGCCAGATGGATCCCCCGGTTCAGGAAAACCAGGAAAAGCTTGGCAAGATAGAAAGAAAGGGCACAGAACCAGGCCAAGGAGTTGATTTGGTCAAGTTTGAAGGCTTTATTGAGAGACTTGAAAAGGCCGTGGAAAGACTGGAAACAACGGCACAGAAATTACAGGATCATAAGGAAATACAGGATGCCTTGGATGTCATGGAAAAGGCTCTGGGAAAGATTAGACTCAGGTAAGAACCACTTTTACCTGGATATATTTTGCTTGGTTGTTAACTGCGCCGGACAAATCAAATTTTCTGCCCCTTATGATAGCGTGAACACGCCCATGGTTTCTTGATCTATACCCCGGAAAAATGTTTATGTTTAATAAAAGTCGTCTTAGTATCAGAGAAGAAGTATTTTATGCGGGTCTAACTTTTGCTGGCTTAGCTCTGATAGTTTTCGGCATACTCTTTTTTATCAGTTTTGGACTAACCAGCATTGAAAGAGCAAAAGAATCCATGCAGGAAACGAACATCAAGGCCAGCCTGATAACAGAGGGAATATTCAAGGAAGCCTACAATACGGTTGAGATCCTCTCCAGTGTTCCCGAGATAGCAAACTTGAGCACAGCGGATGGTCCGGGAACGGAAACAGCCTTGCAGATCTATGCGCGGGCTTCCGCAACCAATGAAGATATTGGTTTTATTTACTCGGGTTATCCTGACGGAAGCCTTTTGATTAACGACTACATTCCGCCGGAAGGCTACAACGCCACAGAAAGGCCGTGGTATACCAGCGCGTTGAAGACAAAGACCGAGCAGTCCATTGGCTTGCCCTACCGGGAGGCCAAGACCGATGAATGGCTTATCTCTCAGTCCAAATCTTTACTGACTCCGCAAGGAAAGGTTAAAGGCGTTCTGGCCATCGACGTTTTTTTAAACCGGATCAACGCATTGCTGGAAGAGGAGAAAGAATATCCTTCTCAGCAAAGTATTGTTCTTGATCAGGAAGGCAAGGCTATCATTCACCCTGAAAGCGATATGATCAGTCACGCCATAACGCACATAGCTGAAAGATTTGACGGGGATCATGGTCAGTTTTCTTACCAGGGAGAAAACGGAAAAAGGTGGGCTTTTTACAATACTATTGAGGAAGTGGACTGGAATATTATCACTACTGTGGAGCGTGGTGAAGTTATCAGTCCGATTCTGCTGAGGACTTCTGTGTATGCTGTTTGTATAGCTCTGATAGCTATGCTGCTGGCATTGCTGCAAAGTCGGTATTTTGGCAGGCGCATAGCAGATCCACTTATCGCATTAGGAAAAAGTGTCGAAGAAATTGTTGATGGCAAGCCAAAAACTTCAGTACGATACGTCAGATCAAATGATGAAATTGCCACAATTGCAAATAATATTCAGGAACTTACAGAACGGGCATTACAGAAAAAGACAAACCAGCTAAAGAACAGGAACAAAAAGTTGTTGGAGTTCAGCAGCCTTTTACGTAAAGACATTGCTCAGCG
>JBHEPK010000123.1:0-467 GCA_046260325.1 Desulfonatronovibrio sp. | reverse complement strand
CTTTTCCATCATTGCCCATGATCTCAAATCCCCCATGGCCAGCCTTTTATCTTCGACAGAAATGCTTGCAGACCAGACGGAAATTTTCAATGAGGAAGAAATCAAAATTCTTTCCAGAGATCTGCATAAAAACGCGTTAAACACTTTCGCCCTCCTGGAAGACCTGCTGCAATGGTCTCGCATGAATCAAGGGGCTATCGACTATGCACCCGAGCCCTGCAGCCTGGATGCGCTCATCAATACCAGCCTCAATTCCTCCAGGGATATAGCCGAACGTAAGAATATCACTATTGAAAATCACACGCCTCAGGACATGACTGTTCTGGTGGACCAGCCCATGATCAAGACTGTAATCCGCAATATTATTTTTAACGCGGTCAAGTTTACACCTCGTGGAAAAAATATATCCATCACTGCTGTAAAAACAAGTTCATTTGTTGAAGTCTGTGTCCAGGATGATGGAATAG
>JBHEPK010000122.1:491-6051 GCA_046260325.1 Desulfonatronovibrio sp. | reverse complement strand
AACTTATCCAATGCCGATTTCCATTAAATCCTCGCTTATTATCAGCCTGCCTGAAAAATGTTCCCCCGCTCTTTGGAGATGCTCCAGAGGTGCATCTCCAGGTATAATATGATTAAGTACAAGGTTCTTGGCTCTGCACTGCTCCGCAATAATACCCGCATTTTCAATTGGAGTGTGAGCCTCCAGCATATGTTTTTTTAAGGCATATGCGGCTGTCCCTGGATCAGGGTTTCCAAATCTGATGTCCACCCAGTCTCTGTCTATCACTTCGTGGACGAGAAAATCCGCATTGTCGGCAAGAAGTTGCATGTTCCCGTTGGTGTTTGGCCCCGTATCACCGGAAATGACCACTGAACCGTCATTTGTGTCAAACCGGTATGCAAAAGCCGGGTATACTTGATGATGATCAACAAGAATAGCTGTTACTCTTACCCGTTCATCTCTGTAAACTTCGAAAGGGGACATGGGAGGACAGGTGGGACTGTCACTTTGAGTCAGGGGAACTCCAATTTCATTGATCCGAACTAGTTCTGTAAAATCCCGATATCCAGCGTCCAGGGTCATGTTGTTTATGGTCTGGGCGTAAGCCTGCCATATGGTTTCAGTCATTTGGATTGTTCCTGGGGTTGTGGTTATGAGGTTGGGGTCAGCGCTGTCAGTATGGACAATCTTACCTGTATAGTTGGATATATTATTATCGAGTTGTCCCCGGTTGCATGGGCCGATTACCTGCATAATATCATTCTGGCTGAGACCTGCTCCTGGTCCAATGAGAAGGAGGGAAGGATAGTCAGCAGTATGATCCTGATGGAGGTGAGTGAAGAACAAAGTTTTCAGATTTTTAAGAAATGTTGATGATCCATGGCCACTGTATGATCCATCTGGATTTTGATGGTCATGATTAAATGCTTTAGCCAGTCTTCCTGCAGTTCCTTGTCCAATATCAATCAGGTACATGGTATCTTCTACAAGTAAAGCAGTAGATGTGCTGGCCCGGTTTGAGGATTCCCACCAGGAAACACCCCCGGATGAACCCAGTATGACCATTCGAGTTCTGTAGGATGATTCATCTGAACTGGAGCCTCCACCACATCCAATGCAACTGCCTGCTGCAGGTATTGCCAGGGATGCACCCATGCCACGGATAAACATTCTTCTTGTGATTCTACTGCGTCTTACGGCCATAAATATCCTCCATGCAGTTAAGGTTTTTATGGGTCATTGAAGATGATGAAAATAATCTGAAAGTTCCCTGGGTTTTTCCAGGAGATGGGCAGCGCCTGCTCCAATCAGCTCTTCCCGGTTTCTGAATCCCCAAACCGCACCCAGAGCAATCATATTTGCGTTGCATGCCGTAAGCATATCAACATTTGAATCTCCAAGAAAATATATCTGCCGCGGGTCCTTCCCCATCCTTGCAGCCATATCCAGGGCAGCCGCGGGATCAGGCTTAAGAGCATTTTGGGGCAGGGCTCCCTGGACCACCTGAAAGTAGTCATGAGGGAAAAAATGGCTTACTGTTTCAAGAGTGGCTTCATGGGGCTTGTTGGACAAAACCCCCATGGTAATTCCGTTCTTTTTCAATCTATCAAGAATATGCAGTATTCCAGGGTAAGGAGCTGTTTTGACTGCCCAGCGCCTGGAATATTCCTGGCGGACTGCCTGGGTACACTGGTTAAGCACGTCCTGGTTTCGGACGTTCTCAGGGACAGCCCTTCTGATAAGCATGTTCATTCCGTTGCCTACAAAGAAGCGGTAGGCTTCTACCGGATGCTCAGGCCATCCTCTGGCGGCCAGAACGCTGTTTACCGAATCCGCAAGGTCCTGCAGCGTATTTAAGAGAGTTCCGTCCAGATCGAATATAATACCATTGTTATTCTTCATACCAATTTGCACCAATTCATTATGATTATGCTCTGCATGTGACTAAGGTTTAGTATATCCGTGCACTTTCTGTCCTGATTTTCTGAAAGAAAACATTCATATGTCGGATCTGATTTAACTGAATAATCTATTTTTAAGATATCCGCAAAGTTTATCGGTATTCATAGTGTGTCAGGCAGTGGCACTATTGGCCAGAGGTTGCGGACATTGGCGAAGCTTTATCCGCGTACATTTTATACTTGCTTGCAGTGAGCAGAATATATGATGAAAAGATCCATGTATCTAGTTTCATCTGCTGATTTATCACCACGGTTGTGATGAAAATTTTTGTATCATCAACCAGCAAATCAGGCCGAATCCAGCGCTCAGCATGCCTATAAGTCCAAGAACACTGGTTGTTTTATCCCAGCCAAGAGAGATAAACCACATGGCGGCAGCTCCTGAGGTCATCATGGCGAACATAAGCATGGAAGACGCGGCACCAGCACCTCTTCGAACCTGTTTTAGCACAAGGTTGTGGCTGGGGGGTCTGCTCAATCCCAATGAAAAGGAGACGACAAACATTGGCAGAGCTAAATCCCAGGGGCCCGTATTATGTCCGAAATACAGCCACGCGCCGCCTGCGGAGATTCCCAGAAATCCGATACTCAGAATTTTTCGGGACATAACCTGTCTGCTGATACGAATACAGGTAAAAGATCCGGCCATTAAAGCCAATGCGTTGAACCCGAAAAAGAATCCATACATTCTTTCACTCAGGCCGTACCCAACGATGTATATTTCAGGAGATGCAGCCACAAAGGCAAATAAAGGCATTGTGCCAAAGGTGGTAAGGCAGGTAAGGGCAATGTATCTTTTGTTATGCAATAAAGCGGCATAGCCCTTGAACAGCTCAATACTGCATGTTCTGGACGATGATTCCAGCGTCTCAGGCATTCTGCTTACTCCTAAGAAGGCTGAAATGCCCATGATCCCCAGGATAATAAAAATACCTTTCCAGGAAAAAATTGACATGGCCCAGCCTCCGATGACCGGACCAAGCATTGGAGCCAGAGCTACAACCATGGATATGTATGCCAGGACCCGTTCTCTTTGATAGTCTTCAAAGATATCCTTGGTAATGGCCAGGGCCAAGGCTGCTGCTGAGGCCGCACCTGCAGCCTGAAGCATGCGGAACATGATCAGGCTGACCACTCCCTGAGAAAAGGCACACAAAAAGCAGGCCACAATATAAATAATGATTCCAGCCTGCAGCGAAGTTCTTCTGCCGAACCTGTCTGATAACGGACCGTAAATCAGCAGAAAGAGACTGAATACAAGAAAAAACAGAACAAGTGTAAGATTAATAATCCAGAATGGTTCCTGCCATTGCCGGGCAAGCGTTGGCAACGCAGGGAGATACATATTGGTGGATAGAGGAGGAAAGGCTGTCAGCAGGGCAAGAAGAGCAACCCATTTCTTCATGGGAAAAGTTTCCTCAGGTAACAATATAATTTCGATTCAAGCGTAATGGTCAAATGTTCAGCCACCCGTCATGTCATGAGTCCGGTTCAACATGCCAGGATTACCAGGACAATAGGGACCGTCGCACCTTACCATCAATGATTCAGTAATCAATTGCGGTAGGATATATAGCCGCAAAATGCTGTGATGTGCTGCAGGGGCATTTCTCCAGGCCATGCTAATCCTGCAACACAGCAAGGGAAATGGCGTAATGTGCGGAGTCCTTTTTTATGAAAACGTATGTATCCCTAAGAATTTCCGGTAATCATTTTTTTGAATCTATTGAAAAAATATTTACTGTCATGTGGTCCTGAGCTGGCTTCAGGGTGATGCTGGACAGCAATAATGGGCTTGGTCTTGTGTTTGAATCCTTCTAAGGTTTGGTCATTTAGATTGATATGGGTCTGCTCTATAAAATCCAGATCGCTGATATCAACACAGAATCCATGGTTTTGTGAAGATATTTCGATTTTTCCTGTAACCATATCTTTGACAGGATGATTGGCCCCATGATGACCAAATTTCAATTTATAGCTTTTGCCGCCCAGGGCCAGCCCCAGAAGTTGATGGCCAAGGCAGATTCCGGCCATAGGAAATTTTTCCGCTAACTTTGCGATGTTTTGAATGCTGGAGGTCATTGCTCCAGGATCACCTGGTCCGTTTGTCAAAAAGATCCCGTCGGGTTGAGCCATACATGCCTGTTCGTAAGTAAATGAAGCCGGCACGACCAGAAGATCAAACCCCTGTTCTTTGAGCAGTCTTAGTATGTTCCACTTCACACCATAATCATATACCAGAATTTTGGGCCCTTTACCTGGCCATTCATATTTGCCCTGATCCATTCGAACAGGTATCGGACCGTCCTGAGTCCATGCATAAGGTTCCTTACAACCTGCCTTTTCTGCGAGATTTAGACCCTCCATGCCTGGGATTTCTTTGGCTTTCTCAACTAATTTATGTGGATCAGATTCTTTTGTTGATATGAATCCTCTCATGGCGCCATTTATTCTGATATGTCTGGTCAGGGTTCTGGTATCGATGTCTTCTATGCCCATAACATTATATCTTGAAAGATAATCTGGTAGACTTTCTGTTGATCTCCAGTTGGAAGGTACTTTGCAGCATTCCTTTACAATGAGGGCAAAGGCCTGAACCTTTTCTGACTCAATATCTTCAGGATTAATACCATAATTTCCAATCAAAGGGTAGGTCATGCAGACCATCTGTCCGATATAAGAAGGATCAGTTATTATCTCCTGGTAACCGGTCATTCCAGTGTTGAAGATGACTTCACCTCCGGATTCTCCTGGACCTGTAAAAGATTTTCCTTCAAACCAGGTTCCATCCTCAAGGGCTAATATTGCTTTCATTATTTTTCTCCTGCATTATTTTAGTAACATTATTTATATCTTCTGGTATGTCCACTCCATGGCTTATGCATCTGGTCTCAACAACATGGATTGGTATATCTGATTCCAGAATTCGCAGTTGTTCCAGCTGTTCCATTTTTTCAAGCCTGCTTTGTCTTAGTTCGCTGAATATTTTTAGATATTTTATTCTAAAGGCATAAAGCCCAACATGAACATAACAGGGATGGTTATCATCTTTTGTATAGGGAATTATATTTCTGGAAAAATAAAGGGCTTTATTGCTTTTAGAAAATACTACCTTAACCGTGTTTTTGCTTCTAACCTGATCTGCAGTTGTTGGTCGAGCAAGAGTACATATTTTGACTTCTGGATCTGATATAAAAGGAACTATTAGTTGGTCAAGCATTTCCGGATTCAGAGCGGGTTCATCGCCCTGGATATTGATTGCCACAGAATTATCAGGAAGTTTTAAAATCCGGGCTGCCTCAAGAACTCTGTCTGATCCGCTTTTATGGTCCTTAGATGTCATGACCACAGGGATGCCATGTTTCTGGGCACAACTAAATATTTCCTCATGATCTGTGGCGAGATAAACAGCAGACAGGGCTTTGCACTGAACAGCTCTGGTGTAAACATGCCAGAACATGGGTTTCCCAAGGATTGTGGCCAGGGGTTTGCCAGGAAACCTTGATGAATTAAATCTTGCTGGAATTATTCCGGTAAAAACAGTACTTTTATTTTCCATATTTTCTATTATTAAATGGTATTAATTAGTTGAAGGGTACCATTTCTCTGTTGGGACA
>JBHEPK010000122.1:0-481 GCA_046260325.1 Desulfonatronovibrio sp. | reverse complement strand
ATTATTTTTTCTTTGGAATGAGCTCCTGGAGCTATGAGCTTTGAATACAGTTCTTTTTCATCGTTTATCTGGTGGATGAGCCCGGAGGAGAGAAATTCTTTCCCCACCCAGTGAAAATTATCCCAAAAAGGTCCAATGCAGGGAATTACTCCCTGGGAAACAGGTTCAAGGAAATTTTGTCCTCCGCATGGTACAAGGCTTCCTCCAACATATACTGATTTTGCCAGGGCATAGGCATGAACAAGCTCGCCAAATTTATCCCAGAGAATTACATTATAAGGTGAAGTCCTGTTTTCTATTTGAGATCTAAGAACCCAGGTAATATTATGCCTGTTGAGGAAATTTTCCCATAAAGTCAGTCTTTTCATGTGCCTTGGAAAAAGGGCTATGGTGGTTTTGGGGTTTTCCTGGGTTATTTTTTTGATGAGCCATTGGATTTTAATTTCTTCTTCTCGACGAATGGAGCCAAGAACAATGAAGG
>JBHEPK010000121.1:2515-6142 GCA_046260325.1 Desulfonatronovibrio sp. | reverse complement strand
GATATATTTATTAATACCTTTGAATTGAAAAATTTCGCGGTCGGTTTAACCGATGAAACAGTGCTGAAAGACAAGGCGGTGGTGGATCTAGAAGATATCAGTCTCAGGGTTTCTGAGTTTGACGGCAAATCATCATTCCCCTTTGAGGCGGCTTTGCGGGTGAACCAGGGCGGAGCAGCACGGGCTAATGGGCAGATGGATCCTTCTTCTGTTTCCCTTGAGTCGACCTTGGAGATTGAAAATATTGCGCTGCCTGTTATCCAGCCTTACCTGGCCCGGGTGGCTGACTTGACGCTCAAATCCGGCCAGTTGTCCACCAGCGGAACATTCAGCCGAAATAACGCGGGAGAGATGACCTACCAGGGCAAGGCGGACATTGCCGGCCTGGATGTCATTGAAAACAGCACGGACGCGACAATGCTCGGCTGGACACTGCTCCAAACCCCGGAGTTGAATCTGGGAATAAACCCTCGCGGACTTGAAATGGATACCCTGAACATTGCCGGACTCAAAGGGGAGCTGATCATATCTGATAACGGAACAGTGAATGTGGTTGATGTATTCAGGTCTGAAGAAGACCCCTCTGGGGAAGCTCAAAACAAAGAACAGACAGCGGACAAAGACGGAACTGTCTTTCCGGTTACAATCGGCCGTATCAACCTGGACGAGGGTGAGCTGCGTTTCGCTGATTTCAGTCTCAGACCACAGTTTGACACTGAGATCCATGAACTGAGCGGTTCTATTAAAGGGGTGTCGTCATCTCCGGGAACCCGTTCCAGAGTCAGTCTTGAGGGGCGCGTTGATCAATACGGAACCAACAGGATAGAGGGTGAGATCAACTTTTTTGCTCCCAAAAAGTTTACTGATATTTCCGTTATATTCGAAAATCTGGAAATGACGAGCCTGACGCCTTATTCAGCCAAGTTTGCGGGGCGCAAGATTAAAAGCGGCAGGCTTTATCTTGATCTGAAATATTTTATCCAGGACAGTCGCCTGGAGAGTCATAATGAGTTTGTCATCGAGACCCTGATGCTGGGCGACAAGGTTGAAAGTCCGGATGCTGTCAACCTTCCCTTAGATCTGGCCGTCGCGCTCCTTAAAGATTCCAGGGACATAATTAATATCAGTCTTCCCGTTACAGGCAGCCTTGATGACCCTGAGTTCAGCTATAGTCAGGTAGTGTGGCAGGCAGTGAGGAATCTGCTGGGCAAGATCGTTACTTCACCTTTCCGGGCCCTTGCTTCCTTGTTTGGTTCGGGAGAAGAAACACTCAATGAAGTTCTTTTTGAGCCGGGATCAGCTGTTATTCCTCCAGCCGAGGAGGAAAAGCTGGACACACTGCTCACTGCGCTTAAAGAACGTCCTTTATTGAAACTTATCATTACTGGTCGTTATGATCCGGATGCTGATGAACAAGCACTCAAAAAACAGAAATTCAGGCGGGATTTCGCGCGAGCATCAGGTATTGAGCTGGAACCAGGTAAAGATCCAATGTCAATGGACTTCAGCAACGCTGATATGCAGGAAAAATTGACTGAAATATTTGTGGAGTTGTACGGTACGGATGAATATGATCAGATCAGAGCTGCCATGGCGCCGTCCAATGACAGCGAGGAAGCTCAGGATAAGGAAGAGGAAATAGTTGACGCCCGTGAACTGGCCCAGAGAATCTTTGCCGTCCTGGTTGAACGGGTTACCCTTGATTCCGGAGCTCTGGAATCTTTGGGAGACCAGAGGGCGGCAGCCATAGTCACGTACATGACTGAATCCGAAAAGCTGGATAAGGAGCGGATCACTACTCAGCCGCCCCAAAGCATTGGCGAAGATGAGGATATATCAGTGCTTTTTGAACTGGAAACCACAGAAGATGAGGCGCAATAATTATGTTCCAATTCCAGACTCGAAAACGGAGGCTTGAAAAATGCTTTCAAAGATAACGATTTTAACATATCAGCTCCATAAAAATAAGAGTAACGGGCTTTGGGAAGAGATGTAATTAAACTGTTAAAAGGGGATGAAATGGGCAATAAATCTGAATCATTTTTCAGAAGGATACTCGTAACAGGCGGAGCTGGCTTTATTGGCTCAGCAGTTATTCGTCATATAATTAACAACACAAAACACAGCGTAGTCAATGTGGATAAGCTCACATACGCTGGAAACCTTGAATCGCTTATTTCTGTTTCTGACAGTGACCGGTATTGTTTTGAAAAGGTCGATATCTGTGATTATTCTGAACTTGAAAGGGTTTTTAATGAGCATAAACCTGACGCTGTAATGCATTTGGCTGCTGAATCCCATGTGGATCGTTCAATTCAGGGTCCAGCCGCTTTCATTCAGACCAATGTAGTTGGAACCTGTACTTTGCTGGAAGCAGCAAGAAAGTATCTGTCAAACCTTGATCAGAAAAAAAGTTCTGTATTCAGGTTTCATCATATTTCCACGGATGAGGTTTATGGCGATCTATGCCCGGATGAGCCGGCATTTGTTGAAACTACGCCCTATGCACCCAGCTCGCCTTACTCAGCAAGCAAGGCTGCAGCAGATCACTTAGTCAGATCCTGGGTTAGAACTTACGGTTTTCCTGCCCTTATAACCAATTGTTCCAACAATTACGGTCCTTACCAGTATCCGGAAAAGCTTATACCTCTTATGATTTTGAATGCTATTGAAGGGAAACCTCTTCCTGTTTACGCAAAGGGAGAGAACATCCGTGACTGGCTTTATGTTGATGACCATGCCAGGGCCTTGTGCCTGATTCTTGAAAAGGGTCGTCTCGGTGAGACCTACAATATTGGTGGGCATTGTGAGCTCAAAAATATTGATGTGGTTAATAAGATATGTGAGATACTTAACCGAATCAGGCCAGCTGTTAATAACAGTAAATTATCAGTCTCTGACTATTGCCAGCTGATTTCCTTTGTTTCGGACCGTCCCGGGCATGATCGGCGTTATGCCATTAATGCTGACAAGATTAAGCATGAACTTGGCTGGATGCCTGAGGAAACATTTGAAAGTGGTCTGCAAAAAACTGTGGAATGGTATTTAAAAAATTCTGAATGGTGCAGGGGTGTTCAGGAAAAATCCGGTTCAGATTCAGATTAATGAAGATCTTTCTGATCAGATGGGATAGATTCCTGGTTTGCCAGGGATTCAAAGGTGTCGAGATTGTTTAGAATGAAATAATAAACAGGGGAAATGCTGGTATAAGCATGAGGGCTGAGATGTTTTTCAAGGATTTCTATCCAGGTTTTCAGCTGAACTTCCCAGTATTTTGTCCTAAATCCTCTGGATTTGTATGCTCTAATAACCCAGATCACAGTATCAACAAGTACTTCAGGTTTAAAATTCGTGAAAATAGAATGCATGAATCTGCCATGATTTGCGTGGTTGTCCAGCATGGACTCCAGATTGTCTGTTCCGATTAATTCTTCAAGTTCAGACAGTCTGGACATGTTTCTGTTTATCTTAACAGTCATCAGGTCAATATTTCTGGAGTATTCTTCTGAAGCTTCAAAGTCAGGCCTGATCATTTTATCCGCCAGAAGAATTAAGTCATCTCTATTCACGGCTGTTCCTTACTTTTTGACCGGGCTTTTTACAGGCAAAGAAAAGAAGAATGTTGAC
>JBHEPK010000121.1:1739-2505 GCA_046260325.1 Desulfonatronovibrio sp. | reverse complement strand
CCCAGATGTCCAAGGATTATTTTATGAACTATGGCCAGCCCAAGACCTGTACTTTTTTCCCCGTCGGGAAGTTTTACACTGGTTTTTGAAAAAGGCTTGTAAAGTTTTTCTATATCTTCCTTTGGAATGCCCGGCCCTTCATCTCTGACAGAGACAGTTACATGTTCATTACTCAGGAATATACTGACAACTACTGTGGAACCCGGATCTGAAAATTTGATGGCATTGGACAGAAGATTGTGCAAGACCTGTTCAATTTTCATGGCATCAAGTTCAATGTCAGGGAATGATTCATAATGGTGAAATAATACCTGCACCTTTTTTTTGTCAGCAAGGACCTTGTTGAGATAAACACATGATTTGATCAAATCAATTATGTCTGTGGGTTTTATATCAAGGTCAAGCTTGCCTGCTTCAATTCTTGCGATGTCCAGAAGCTGATCAAGGAGATTGAGCATAAACTTGCTGGAACTGTGAATAACGTTGAGAAACTGCATATGTTCGGGGTCAAGCTTGTCACCTGTTTCTTCAAGCAGAAATTCGCTCAAATTCTGAATGGCACCAATGGGATTACGTAGATCATGAGCAGCCATGCCCATAAAATGATTTTTCAAGTCATTAAGCTTGACCAGTTCGGCATTTTTTTTATGAAGTTCTCGATTGAGATTGCTGAATTCATTGTTGAAATTTGTAAGGTTCCTGCGCAGTTCTTCAACTTCTAAGTTATTCAGCTCTCCAATTGCCAGAATGTTTTCGTCCTGCTTTA
>JBHEPK010000121.1:0-1729 GCA_046260325.1 Desulfonatronovibrio sp. | reverse complement strand
GTAATATCCTGGCCAATAATATCTCTGGCATACTTATTGGCGTCAATAATCTTGCCATCAGGGGCAAGAAGCAAAAGTAAAAGTGCTGCGTCATTACGCAGGTAATTTTCCAGTTTGAGGCAGTTCATGCTGATCGATTTTTGATTATTCATATTCAAGCAGTAAGGTTTCAAGATCTTTTATTGAAGGAAGATACTCAACACCTGGAAACTTTTCTCCCACATCCGTTCCTCCCCAGCGAAAGGCCTGACCTCCAACAATAATCTTGAGTTCAGGGAAAGGTTTTTTTATATCTTCCAGGACATCATAAAGAGAATTCATGTTGAAATATATGCTTAAAGACAGGGCTAACATGTCAGGCTGTTTTTCCTGGATCATGTTCAAAAGTTCATTTTTGGGAGTATTGGCTCCGAGAAAGTATCCATCCCAGCCATTAAGTTCGAAAATATCTGCCACCATTTTGCCGCCAATCTGATGGTATTCATTAACAAGGCAGGATATCACAGCCTTTTTCCCCTTGTGATCAGCTGCGAATATTCTGGGGTAGGCCAGGGTCAGAACGCTTTCAGTTATGGATGTGGCCATATGTTCTGTTGCTACAGAAATCTTGTTGATTTCCCATAAATGGCCCACATGATATAAAGAACCCTGAAACAGATGAACATACAGGTCATAAAGAGAAATATCATTGTCAAGCAGGTCCTTGACCAGTTCATGACATTTCTTTTTATCCCCTTTAAGCAGGGCAGCAAGATATTCATTGTAAAGTGATTCGCTGATCATACCTTTGTTTCTAAGCTAATGGTTGAAGTAGAGTTCATTCATTACAAAATATTGTCGTTATTCTCAAGGAAGAAAATTGTTACAACTGAAAGGGGCTTGAAATCAAGACTTTTTTGCAAAAAAGACAGGTTTAGACCTTTGCCCGGTTCTGAATGATAAGTCCGACCATGATCAAGACAAGTCCAAGGATTGTTGAAATCATTATAGTTTCACCCACAAAAAAGTATATGAAAATAAGGGATAGAAACGGGGACAGATATATCAAATTGCTGACCTGGGCTGTAGTTTTGGAAAGACGAAGGGCCATGAGCCAGAAAACAAAGGTAATCCCCATCTCGAATGCTCCCACATAAACAGCTCCATAAAGTCCACGGACGTCTTCAAAGTGAAAGGTGGTCACAAAGGGCAGAAATATGGAGATATAAATCAGTCCGGCTGAAAAATTCAGAAACAGTTTGAGCACAGGTTCAAGGCTGTCTTTAGTGTTGTAAATCCAGTAAAGAGACCAGATAATGGTGCTGCCGAGGGCCAATGCCACGCCTGTGGGATTGGAAAACTCAAGCCCGAAAATATTTCCTCTCGTGGATATAACTAAGGTCCCTGAATAGCTGATAATTATTGCCAGGATCTGCATCTTATTGATTTTTTGCTTAAGCAAGGGAATGGACAGCAGGGCAAGGGTTATGCCCCATGTATAATTTAAAGGCTGGGCCTCCTGGGCGGGAAGCAGGTCATAAGCCTTGAAGAGCACAAGATAATAAAGAAAAGGATTCAGGAAGCCCAGCATCATGGATGACCTGATGTTTTCAAAAGAGATTTTCTTCCAGAATCCTGGTCCGAAAAAATATAAGCATAAGATTGTTAAAACCAAGGTGGAGCTTAGACAAGAGTAAAATAGAAGTTGGATATGATCTAAGTAGCGCAGGGAAATTTTAAAGGCCGAAGC
>JBHEPK010000120.1:1657-6150 GCA_046260325.1 Desulfonatronovibrio sp. | reverse complement strand
GTTCTGTAGTCAGGAGCACCTTATTATTATTTCTGAATTTTTCAATTTCCTGATCTTTTTCAGGGTTGGGCATGCTGCCGTGAAATAAGCTTGTCCTGATTCCCCGTCCGAGAAGTACTTCAGAGAGATAGTCCAGGGTGGCCCGGTATTTGACGAAAACAATGATTTTTTCATTTGTTTTTTCTATCAGATCGAGGACCGCTTTATTTTTGCCGGTATCGGTCATAGAGTCGGACAGGTCCAGGACTTTACCCATTTCTTCTTTATGCAGGTTAAAGAGAGCGTCATTGCCGTTAGACTTTGAAAGGGCTTTTTGCACCGCGGCAGGCGAAGAACCGGATATGTTTGAGCATCATTTTGTTTTTGCTTTTTGAAGAGGAATAAATCTCCCTGGCCAGCCGCGAAACCCTGGCGTAAAGTTCAGCCTCGGCTGTGGTTGGCTGTATTCTAATGGTTTCCGCGAACCTGGGTGGAATATGGATATTGGCCACCGCCCTGGTATTGCGGATCATAACCTGATCAAGAAGCCCCCTTAATCTGGCCCGGTTTTTTGGGTCTGTGGGATCGCCTCTGGTCATGAACTCTTCCTTGAAGGCTGAAGCTGTCTTGAGCTGTCCGGGCTTAAGCAGGGTAATCAGATTGTAAAGCTCCATCAGGTTGTTCTCCACCGGAGTGGCTGTAAGAAGAAGCAGAAATCTTTTTTTCAAAGTGTTGGCCAGTTTCCAGTTCAGTGTGTTGCGATTTTTCAGATGATGAGCCTCGTCAATAATGACCATGTCCCACTCACAACTGGTCACGCTGGAGAAATGTTTTTTTGATTTGGCGGTGTTGATGGAAGCAACTATTCGCGGAGCATTCCAGAATTTACTTTCTTGTCCACGGAAATCAGGATCATCCGTGGACCTGAAATCCAGAGCAAATTTCGATCCGAGCTCCTGGCACCACTGACTTACCAGAGGCGTGGGAGTCAGCACCAGGATATTTTTAACCATCCCGCGCATCAGGTATTCCTTGATCACCATGCAGGCCTCAATGGTCTTGCCCATGCCTACCTCATCAGCCATAAGAGCGCGTCCCCTAAAGGTCTTAAGGACTTTGCGGGCGGTTTCCTCCTGATAAGCCATCGAAGTGATGCCATCCAGGGACCCAAGGCACAATAAATGATCAAATGTTTCCTTGAACCGCAGGCGGATGGCGTCCAGAACCAGGTTGTATTCCTCAATGGAAGCAGAGGTAGCATTTGCCAGATCAGAGGCTATTTCGCCCCCGTTGACATTAAGAACAACCGGTATTTCCGCAAGTGTTTCATTAATGCTGGAAAATCCAGGCGATTGGCTGGCAGAGCTGTGCATGGTCTCTTCAGGACCGGATCCGGAAGAATCCGGAGAAGACCTGGATTCTTTCACTCCAGATCTGGATGCAGCAGTCTGCTTTTTTTGCGGATTTCTTTCAGGGGTTTTTTTTTGAGTTTTATTTATGCCCTGCTGTTTTGGTATAACATAATTGCTAAGTTTATATTCGAGATAACCGATGTGGTTCATGAGTCTTTTCCTGAATTTCCCCCGATTCCGGAGATCCAGGGACTCAAACCTGTCTTTAATATCCTGGGCTATCTCCAGGGCCTTACTATATTTTTCCTGATGAGCCAGATATATGCTCAGTTCCAGAAGAGCCTCTGTGGATTTACTGTCATTGGGCATCAGACCGCTTTCGTAATACTGAAGAAATCCTTCAAAGTATGCTTCATCATTTTCCGTTTCAACTCCAAGGATGATCATCTCCCTCATGGCATCAGAATTATCAGGATCAAACCTGATTGCCTTTCTAAGAAAGGTCAGGGCCTTTTCATAATTTTTCTGATCCTTGAAACGTATAGCTTCGTAAAAGTAGAATATGCTTTTTTCAGTTCGCGCGGGAGTAATCTTGGTGCGCAGGATTTTCTTCTTAACCTGCTGTTTTTTCCGAACTCGTTTTTTGGATACTGTTTTCTGGGACATTGAGGACTGCCTTAATTATGTATTCTGGCTTAATAATTTTCCCCTGTTTACTCAGCGCTCAGGGGATTGGTTGATCATGATGCCAAGTGATCCTCATAGCCCAATTCAGCCTGAGCCTCAAGGGTTTTCAATTGCCCGCGAAGAAAGGACGCGGATGATCCCATGAACCAGAAAGCTGTAGGATTCGCTCCTTTTGCGGACTCATCCAAAGTGCATGAAATCAAGCTCAAAGGCATGCATATTGGACACACCGGTGAAGGACACTGTGCTGTGCAGTGGCATTAAATCTTTACACCCGTGTCTGGTTCCGGTATCTGACCGGAACCAGACAGGGACAGTCTTAACAAGTTGTTAAAGCATGCTCTGTCCATAAAACCGTTTTTTTGTGAAAAAAACCATTATGAATAAAATATATCTCACACTGACTCTTACATTTTTTCTTTTCCTGGGGGGATATGTATCTGTTTACGCTCACGGAGTTGTGGCCGGATATTCAGAAGTACAAGGCATTGAAATAAACGCTGCATACGATAGCGGTGAACCCCTGGCAGGAGGACAGGTCATGGTTTACGCACCGGACAATCCTGCCAAACCCTGGCTCAAGGCCAGTCTTGACCAGGAAGGAAATTTCAGATTTGTGCCTGACTATTCCATTTCCGGAAACTGGAGCATCCAGGTCCGCCAGGCTGGACACGGGGCCATGATCCACGTGCCAGTGGCTGATTCTCAAATCATGGAAGCAACTGAAGACTCCCCTGCAACCTTTTCTTCTTTACAGTTAACTTTGATGATACTCTGCGTATCCTGGGGATTTATCGGCACTGCCCTGTTTTTCTCAAGAAGGAAAATATAAGAAATGCATATCCCTGATGGAATACTTCCT
This sequence comes from Desulfonatronovibrio sp., assembly GCA_046260325.1. Taxonomy (GTDB): domain Bacteria; phylum Desulfobacterota; class Desulfovibrionia; order Desulfovibrionales; family Desulfonatronovibrionaceae; genus Desulfonatronovibrio. The sequence continues at coordinate 3,270 of JBHEPK010000120.1, read as the reverse complement.
TTGCCTGTGACTCTGGGAGGTTACGGTCTGGCTTTTGCGGTCACCTGGTTTTGTCTGCATAAGATAAAACAAAAAGACGATCCCAGAGAAGACATTCCCAAGGCCTCTTTATTAGCTGCGGCCTTTTTTGTCGTGTCTCTCATTCATATCCCCATACCCCCAACCAGCGTACATTTGCTGCTGAGCGGTCTCATGGGAGCTCTCCTGGGATTTTTCGCTATTCCGGCTATTCTTATCGGGCTTTTTTTTCAGGCGGTCATGTTCGGACACGGCGGTCTGACCACCCTGGGAGTAAACACGGTAATTCTTGGTTTCCCGGCCCTGGCAGCCCACTACATTTTCAGACTAAGAAATATTGGGAAGAAAAGCCCTAAAAAAACTGGATTTTACGGGTTTATGGCTGGTTCAGCTGCCACAGCTTTTTCAGTTCTGCTGTTCACGGTCATTCTGCTCACAACCATACCCGCGGACCTGAGCCGGTCTGTTGAACAGTCTGCCATCTTCATGCTCATAGCCGCGCACATTCCTTTAATTATTATTGAAGGGGCAATAACTTCCATGGCAGCAGTGTTTTTGCTTCGGGTCAGACCCGGAATGCTGCATGGAGTTTAATATTTGTCTTTTAAAGATTTTATATCCAAGACCTCCTTACTGCAACGCCTTGATCCCAGAATAAAGCTTTTCTGCCTGATAATACTGGCCTTCACCTATTCCTATGTGAGCAAGCCTGTTCTGCTTATGATCATAGTGGGAGCCACTTTTTTCCTGCTGGCTTTATCCCGGTTGCCTTTTTCTTTCATCCTCGGAAAATTGAAGCTGCCATCTTTTATTATTCTGGCCCTGGTAATCACCTTGCCTTTTGTCAGCGGCGACACAGTACTGGGCAGTCTGGGACCTGTATCCTTGAAACAGGAAGGTCTTAATTCCTCTCTTCTTATCGGGACAAGGTTTTTTTGCATCATTACTACAGCCATGATTATTTTTAACACTTCATCTCTTCTGGATTACATCAAGGCCATGAGAGCCATGAAGCTTCCCTGGATAATGGCTGACATGATTCTTCTGGTTTTCAGATATATTCAGGTAATTGGCGACGATTACAAAAGGATGAAGTCATCCATGAAAATCAGAGGATTTGACGGGAACAGATTTAACCTGCAGACATTAAGGACCATTGCCTGGCTCAGCGGCGGACTCCTGGTCCGAAGTTTTGAACGCTCGGACTGGATTTACAGATCCATGCGCGTCAGAGGCTACGGCAGCGAGCATATCCACAGGCATGATTTCCAAATTGAAAGAATCGATTTGTGCGTATCCGCGGGGGTTATTCTGCTTGCCAGCTGCCTGGTTCTTTTTGAAATAATATTGGGAACTTGAGAGTTCAAGGTTCAGCGTTCAACGTTAAGACAAAAAATCAGAAGCTAAGGTCCTTTTTGTTACGACCATGTATTTTTCTTAATATTTTTAATAAAATCAGCATGTTCAAAAGAAATGACTGTTCAGTTAAACATGGTTTCTCAGCTTAAGCTCCATGGGATGAGGGTTCAGATAAGCCTGCTCTTTTAAATATACCTGATCATATTTGCGGACATAGTGGTTGATGAGGGTGACTG
>JBHEPK010000120.1:0-1647 GCA_046260325.1 Desulfonatronovibrio sp. | reverse complement strand
AACGTTAAGACAAAAAAATCAACAGCCCATGTTCTGTTTGTTACGGCCATTTATATTGCTTGATATGATCAACAAAATCAGCATGTTTCAAAAGAACTTTTGACTGTCCAGTTGGGAAGATAAATGACAAATATGACAGCAGCTTTGAACTTATCCGGCGTGAACTTTTCGTATCAAAAGGATATTCCGGCCTTGAAAAACATCACCCTGGATATTGCCCAGGGAGAACGGGTGGGCGTCATCGGTCCCAACGGGGCTGGCAAGACAACCCTATTTTTGATGATCTGCGGCATTCTTAAACCTGAAGCCGGCCGGATTATGCTTTTGGGTAAACCAGTGAAAAGCGGCCTGTTTAATCCTATGGCAGCCATGGTCTTTCAAAAGTCTGATGATCAGCTATTTTGCCCAACAGTCTGGGATGATGTTGCTTTTGGTCCGGAAAACATGGAGCTTGGATCTGAAGAAATAGATAAAAGGACCAGACAGTCCCTTGCCGCGGTGGGGGCCATTGAACTGGCTCACAGGCAGATTCACCAGCTGTCCCAGGGAGAAAAGCGTATTGTGTCCATTGCCGGGGCACTGGCCATGCACCCCAAACTGATCATCTACGATGAACCCAGCGCGTCCCTGGATATCCGTTCAAGGAGAAGGCTCATATCCATTCTCAAAGAATCAGCTCAGACCATAATCATCGCTTCACACGATCTCGAACTAATCCTGGAAGTCTGCACCAGGGTAATCATTCTGGACAATGGCATGGTCGCGGCAGATGGTGATCCAATGGATATCATGGGCAATGAACAGCTTATGCTCGCTCATGGTCAGGAAAAACCCCACTCCCTCACTCCCCACCTGGTGAATCATAAACATAAGACTCTGGCAGAGCTTGAGTCAGGACGTTAATCCTGCAATAATTTGCGCGCAGTGGCCATTTGGTTATCCTGAATCTTATAGGCATGGCCAAAATCAATGATATACACCAATCAAAATCTCGAAATATTTAGCAGAAAACTAAACCGTTTCAAACTGCATTGTAGAAAGATTTTTCTTATCTGTTCTTTTTGAAATATCAAGAATTTCCAATCCAACCACCTGGTTTTTAGCATCAAAATCCAGTATTATACCTGGTTGAATTTCTTCTGATTCAACAATCTTATTCTCATCAAGACGAAAATAAAGAGCATCTGTTTCTTTATCTACTTTAATTCTCATTGTCTTATTCTCCTTAATCGGCGATCAAAAAAAGCGGTTATCCTGCGGGGAGGATCACTATTTACATTGACGATTACCCTGAGCCATCGGCCGCCATTGATATTAAACAACTTAAGATAGTGCTTTGTCCCGTCTTCTCTTTCTTCAGTTTTATCAAGGATTGTCGTGGCCTTATTAACCATTTCCATTGAAATATCCCGCTCTTTTAGCATCTCTTTGAAATGTTTTGTATTAATCATGGTAATTATAAAAATATTCGACAGGTATAATTCGCAGGATGCCCGTGTAGTCTGGCACGACTGGTATTGATATAATAGGCTTCTAAAATACCGGCAAGGAGAAATCCAGCATGGTCTATCAGTCTGTTGAAAATCTCCCAATTGCTGCGTCGCTGCAAAAAGCTCAAACTCTTACGTATCATAAATACGCCGCGAC
>JBHEPK010000012.1:0-25293 GCA_046260325.1 Desulfonatronovibrio sp. | reverse complement strand
GGTCATTACCGGCATCTGGATATCCATCAGGATGCAGTCGAAGCTCTGTCCCTGAAGTATATCCACGGCTTCCTTGCCGTTCTTGGCCAGCACGACTTCATGTCCCTGCTTTTCAAGCATTGTCTTCATAAACAATTGATTCAAGTGGTCATCTTCTGCCAGGAGTATATTCAGATGTTCTTTACGCTCTCGCTGATAGGTGGCAGAAATGGCAGGTTCAGAATAATCTTCACTGGGCAGGTTAAAAGGCAGAACCACATACATGGTGGTTCCTCGGCCAACTTCACTATCAACGGAAATGTTCCCATTCATCATTTCCATTAAACGCTTGACCAGGGACAGACCAAGACCTGCCCCCTGGTATTTGCGCGTATAAGAAGCATCAACCTGGACAAAAGGATTAAACAGTTCACTCAGCTTGTCTTCAGGGATGCCTATCCCGGTATCTAAAATAAAAAACTGAACCCTGACGTCTCCACCTTTGGCTGCAGAGAGAGATGACAGATGGACCTGCACTTTACCCTTTTCTGTAAACTTCAGAGCATTGCCCAGCAGGATGAACATGATCTGCTTGACCCGAGTCGCGTCGCCTATGACCTGTGCCGGAACATCAGGATCCTTTGAAAATTCAAGAACCAGTCCCTTTTTATGGGCTTCTGCTGAAAACAGACCGGATAAGGACTTAAGCAATTCCCCGAGGCTGAACTCTTCAGAGCAGATGTCTATTTCCCCCGCTTCAATGTTGGACAGTTCCAGGATGTCCAAAAGCAAGCGGGTAAACCTTTCAGATGACTGAATGGCCAGATTGACGAACTCCTGCTGTTCATCGTCCAGGTCCGTGGTCTTCAAGATCTGCATCATACCCATGATGCCATTAAAAGGCGTGCGCAGTTCATGACTCATATTGGCCAGGAATTCTGACTTGGCCAGGTTGGCGGCTTCGGCCTGTTCCTTGGCCTGAACCAGAGCCTTATCCGCCTTTTTGATGAAGGTAATGTCCTGCAGGCAAACCAGCACCATGCCCTTGCCCCCCACCTTTAGATAACTGGTGTTAAGAAGCATGCATTTGTTGATGACCTCCCCTGCCTGGTAAAACGGCAGCCAGGCCTCAATGTTTTTCCTGTTCTTCTGGTCAGAAAAGGTCTGAAGCACACTGTTGTGAACCTTGCAGGACTGACAGGCCTTTCCGAATCCGCAGCCCTGGGGGTCGTCCAAGTGATGCAGGCAGCGCAGGGCCTCCCCGCTCCGAAGCCCCAGCATCTCTTCAGTATCCCGTCCAGCAAATTCCCCGGCTTTGGTATTCACCCGCTGCAGACTTCTGTTCTCATCCAGGAGTAACATCAGCACTGGAGCATTTTCATTGATGGCGGAAAGCTCTGCCAAAACGCTTTGCAACTTATTCTCCATCTGTTTGCGCTCGGTGATGTCGAGATTGATTCCCAACCAGGAGGAGATCTTGCCATTTTTATCCAGCATGGGCACGCCACGGATCAGGATACAATATTGCTGGCCGGTTTTGCTGGTAACTATAGATTCGCCCTCCCAAAAATCGCGATTGTCGATAGAATTGCTCCAATCGGAGATAGTACTTAAAATCGCAGGTCGGGACAGCTGATCAACCCACTCAAGGTTTGAGGTCTTCTCTATTTTGATGCCGCTCATTTCCAGGAAGACGTCACTGAGAAAGGTGATTTTGCCTTGGGCATCGGCAGTCCACGCGCCAAAGGGAACCAGATCGCTTAAGATGTTGTAGCGTTCATGAGATTCAGCAAGATTTTGTTCACTGATGTGCAGGGCTTTCTGGGACTTGGTAAAGGCTTTATTGCTGAATGCCGTCTCACTCTGGGATTTGCCCAGGTCTTTCCTCGCCTGAAGGAGATCTGAGGATAATTCGTTTTTCTTGAGTCTATAACTGGCCCTCTCAGAACGGGAAGAAACCCGCTGTTCTTCCAGTTGTTGACGCAACTCTCGCAACTCTGAAATGAGTTGGGCATTAGTTTTATTTTCATCGTGCATACTTATACTCCAAGATGACACTGCTCTTGATGTTGGCCAACTCAAGGCAATGAATTGTAAAATATAATTACCATGAAGGAACAGGACTAAGGGCTTGATCTTGACGAAGTATCTCTGCTGGTAAATTATAATGCCACTTTAATCAATATTTTTAACCTGAAATGAGGAGTTTGTTTTTAATAGCGGGACGAAGGATGTGATAGAGTCAGTTCGTGTGCGTTCTGATAAAAGTTTAAAACTGTCTGGATTGACGAGCCTTTTGCAGTCAGTCTTTAAAATAACTGAACCGGATTACGTCATGTGTATATGGGTGCTTTTTAAATTTTATTCTCTATCATCCACTTCTCTTGGCTCGGTAATCAGCTTTATACCTTGAAGAACTTCTTGAAGCCGTCCGAATTTTAAGGATCCGATTTTTTCTCTCGAGGTATCAAACGCAGCAAAAACCAATAAGGTTGCAGGCTGGCCTCACAGCATGGTGAATAGATACCATTTAACGAGGGTCAAATAATTTCAGCGTTAAAGTAAAAAAAGAAAGAGTGACATATATTCAAAACTAATATTGATTACTCATCACCTTTATGATATGAACAAACTTTAGATTATCTTTGAAACATACGATCTATAAAAAAAACTAATACTTTGCAAAACATCTAACCAGAATGCCTTAAAGAATAAGCTGACAAACAGAAACATGATTATCCCAACCAATATTTCTTTTGATTTATCAAGTTTTTTTATTTCTCTTGAGTATCATTTTAAAAAAAATGATACGGTAGAATTTAATAAGGCCTTAAAAGATCTTCACGAAAATTTTTACGCCTTAAGCAAGCAGCATCTTGAAGATAAAGCGGAAATTGACCGGCTCAAAAGGAAGCTGGAGGATCAGGCCTGTTTCAATAAAGAAATAAAAAAAAGCCTGGCAGATTCGCATAATTATTACCAAGCCAACTTAGAGACTTTTTTAAAATTAAAGCAGCATATCGAACAGGTTCAACAGGTTCAAAACATAAATGAACTACCAGACCATCTGATGGACATTCAGTCCTCCATGCAAGTACAAAAGGTTCATTTGGTACTGGATGAACAAAAATTCTCCATAGATAATCTTTCTGCTATCAGCTTGCTTTCCCAGGAAAAAATTCAAGCCATATCCAATTATTATCAACAGCATTACAAGACCCATATTATCCATGGTCTGTGTTCTCAGGTGCTGGATAAACAAAATCTATCAGATTCAATTGAAAATTTGAATCAGGAAATCCTGCATCAGGGATCCTGCTTTATATACATCATCAGCGATAAATATAATCCTGACTCAGCTATGGCAATATTTACCCTTTTTGATCCAGATCCCGAACGATTTTCCCAGGAAAAGGCTACTGATTATCTTGCCCATTTCAGCCAGATACTGGGCAACTCTATTTTGTCATTGTGGGCCCAGCAAAAGCTCAATAGTCAAACAAAAGAACTGGAAAGATCCAACACCGAACTTGAACAATTTGCTTATGTTGCTTCCCATGATTTGCAGGAGCCATTGCGTAAAATCCAGGTTTTTGGTGACCGCTTGAAAGTCAAGCAATATCTGGCCCTTGACGAACAAGGCAAGGACTACTTAGAGCGCATGCAGAATGCAGCCGAACGTATGCAAACCATGATCAACGACCTTCTCAGTTTTTCCAGAGTTACTACAAGGGCAAAACCCTTTGTCATGATAAGTTTGGATCAGGTGGTTCAGGAAGCCATTTCCAACTTAGAGATAAGTATTGAAAAAAGCCAGGCCATCATTAACGTAATGGATCTGCCGGAAATAGAGGCTGATCCCCTTCAGATACGTCAATTGCTGGAAAATTTAATAGGCAATGCTCTAAAGTATTATAAAGATGAGGAGCCTCCTCGGGTAGAGATCAGTGGTACTGAGCTATACGGTCCTGCAGGAGAAAAATTGTACAATATAGAGGTCAAAGATAATGGTATTGGATTTGATGAAAAATATTTAAACCGTATTTTTCAAACTTTCCAGAGACTTCATGGCCGGGGAAGTTATTCCGGCACAGGTATAGGCTTAGCCATTTGCCGTAAGATTGCAGAGCGCCATCAGGGAAGTATTACTGCGAGGAGTAAGCCGGGAGAAGGAGCTGCCTTTATTGTGACTTTGCCCAAATATCAGGGAAAATAAACTATACAAGGATTATTTTATGACGAATAGCCAAGATTCCAAAGTAATAACAATTTTAATGGCTGATGATGACCCTGAAGACCGCATGTTGACGAGTGAAGGATTAGAAGAAAGCAAATTAGCAAATGATCTGCGCTTTGTAGAAGACGGGGAAGAGCTTATGGATTATCTTTACCAAAGGGGTAAATTCAGCAATCCGGATGATGCTCCCCGTCCAGGTCTGATCCTGCTGGATCTTAACATGCCCCGAAAGGACGGGCGGGAAGCGCTTGAAGAAATCAAGTCTGATCCGAATTTACGCAGCATCCCGGTTGTAGTACTAACTGTCTCCAAAGCAGAAGAAGACATTATACGTTCTTATGATATTGGTGCCAATTCCTATATAACCAAGCCGGTCACCTTTGCAGGTCTGGTTGAAATCATTAAGACCCTGGGTCTTTACTGGTTTGAGGTCGTTGAATTGCCCCCTGCTCATGGTAGATAAGCATCAAAGGTAATTCCTGCAGGCTTTTGAAAGCCTGCATAAAAAAGCGGAGAAATGAATGCAGACAGAAGATGATACGATCAAAGTACTCATGGTTGATGACGATGAAGACGACTATGTACTTACCAGGGACTTGCTGTCTGAGGCAGTCGGAGCCCGTTTCAAGCTTGATTGGGAAAATAGTTATGATTCCGCACTGCAGGATATGGCTGACTCACACCATCATATTTACCTTGTGGATTATTTACTGGGTGAACATGATGGCTTAAAACTTATGCGCACAGCATTGAAGAAAGGCTGCCGTTCCCCGGTTATCATGTTTACAGGCCAGGGGGATCACAAGGTTGATTTAGAGGCCATGAAAGCCGGAGCAGCTGATTATTTAGAAAAGGGTGAGCTCACGGTTCCATTGTTGGAGCGTACAATCCGTTATGCCCTGGAACGTAAAAAACTTGAAAGCTTAAAGCATGATGTAGACCGCATTATGCACCATGACTTAAAAACACCCTTAAATGGGATTATCAGTCTTGCGCATCTGCTGACTCTTGACGACGAACTTTCTGCAGAACAATTTGAATACATACAGTTGATAGAACGCTGCGGCCAGGAAATGCTGGAAAAAGTTGAACTTTCTCTGGATATGTTCAAGATGGAAGCAGGAACATATGAATTCAGCCCACATCAGGTAGATGTGATAAAGGTTACTAAACATATAGTTGAGCAGAATAGAGCCAAGCTTGAGAAAAAGAATCTAAAAGTCAGTTTTATAAATAATTTCGTGCAAGCACAAAATGAACAGATTTTTATTATTTCTGCTGAGCACAGACTTTTATCCAGTTTATTTTCAAACCTTTTTACCAATGCCTTAGAGGCTTCAACCGCCAATGGAGAAATAAAAATAGTAATCAGTGATTCAGAACCCGCAATTATTGCCATTTATAATGATGGAGCAGTACCTGCACCAATGCGGGACCATTTTTTTGAAAAATACAGTACGCATGGCAAGCCTTCAGGAACAGGGCTGGGTACTTATTCGGCCAAGCTTCTGGCCAGAGCTATGCATTACGACATAAGCATGGAGACTTCAGATGAGCAGAACCTGACCTGTGTAAAAGTTCTCAGGAAGTAGAGCAGTATGACATGGAAATCTAAAAATTTATTCTTCTGCACTCAATTCCATTAGATTAAATTTCATATTTTCCAGGTCTTCCTGGAATTCCTCCCCACACTCCAAGGCAGTATCGTTATCCTCATGGTACATCCAGTTGACAGTTACAGAAACTCCTCTCTGGGCGGCATCTTCAAGCATGTCAAAGAAATTCATGAAAACCTTAGAACTGCTGCTGTTGAAATATATCAGCTCGATATCTATTTCCAGGGACTCATTTTCAAGCTGGTTCAGATAAGTCTCCAACCATTGAAGCATGGGAGAATAGAAATTTGCCGAGTTTTCAGGATAGGACTCTCCACTTATTTTAAAACGGTGGTTGTCAGGATCCAGATTTATCCAGGGCGTTGATTTAGTTTTTTCGCGAACAAAAGCTTCCATGAGACACTCCTTATAACTCTTCCAGGCAGCCTGTCTGCACGACTGCATAAATATCCAGTTTTAAATAACCACATTTACAACAAAAAAATACGTTTCATCTTCTGATGCAGGCAGTATGTTGTACTCAATGGGCCTACTGGCTTTTCTGGCCATCTCTATGAAGCCCAGCCCGGCTCCCTTGCTGCCCTCTTCAGCATCTTCCCTTCGTTTTTTCTTGTAGTATTTTTTAAGCTCATCCTTATTCATTCCCTGGATCAGAGGCAGTTTTTCGTCCAGAAACTCTTTTTGAGTCCGGCTGATATAATTACCGGACTTGATATAAAACTGATCATCCTTTTTGCCTATGACCAGTATGCCTGAACTGAGCTCCGGATCTGCTTTTGCAGCAGAACCTCCTTCGGCCGAATAATTGATCACATTCTGCATGAGCTCTACAAAAATGGAAAAAACCTTCTGCGTTATGTTTGTGCTTGTTTCCTCCAGGCTCATTTTTTGTCTAAGAGTTGCACCTATGCCTTCAAGAAGGTTCTGGGAAATTGGGCCGCTGAAGCTGAAAATTATACCTTCATTTTTTAATTTTTCATAAAAATCCTGCATTTCATTTATCATATTGCGCTATCCTCCTTTTATCCGGTTGCGGCCTTCCTCTTTGGCCGCGTAAAGTTGCTGATCCGCAGCTTCAATTAACTCATTATATGAAAGCTTTTTGTCGGGAATCATGGCTGCAGCACCAACGCTTGCTGTTATGAGCGCGGAAACTGAAGAAAATCCGTGTATAATCCCCATGGCTTTAATATTGTCCTGAATTAAGGAGGCAACTTTAATCGCGCCGGGAATATCTGTTTCAGGCAGTAGCACTGCAAACTCCTCGCCTCCATAACGGGCAGCGAGGTCGCCGGGTCTCTTTACCGCCTCAGAAATAGCGCTGGCAACTTGTACCAGACACTCATCTCCGGCGCTGTGCCCATAATTGTCGTTGTATGGCTTGAAAAAATCCAGATCCAGAATAATAAGAGCCAGCAGAGTTTTGTTGCGCGCGGCTTTTTTCCATTCAACCTCGATAGCCTCGTTGAACTTTCTCCTGTTTGCAATTCCTGTCAGTCCGTCCACATAAGACATCTTAGAAAGAATTTCCTTGTGCTCCTGCAGTTCAGCATTCAGCTCGTTTAGATTCTTCTGCATACGGTCACTCATGTTCACTAAGCGCCTGGTCTGACGAAAAAGCTTACTGTATTCAGCGAGAAGATCATTGTAAGGCTGCAAAAGATGGTTGCCTGCAAAATCAGAACTGTTTAGAATTGACTTGGCCTGCTCAATTGTTTTTTCCTCTTTTGAAAATATGGACTCTTGGCTCAACACTGCCTCCGATCGTATCCTGAAACATTATATTTCATCATTGCTTCATTTGGAAAAAGTAAATCCCACCACAGTAACATCGTCTCTTTGCTCTTCCTGCCCCTGGTGAGCCTCAAACATTTCCTGCAGGGCCTTTTTCTGGTCCAAAGCTTCTTTGCCCATGATTGTATTTAAAAACGAAACAAATCTGCGCCTGCCTAAGGGCAGTCCTGTTTTATCCCCGACCTGGTCAAGTAAGCCGTCTGTGGTCATGTAAAACATTGTGTGTTCCTTTATCCCCACTGCATGGGACTGAAAGGGAATATCGGGATTACTGGAGCAGTAACCAAGGCTTTGCCTGTCTCCTTTGATTTCGTTTATTCCATCTTTACTTGCGTAAAAAAGGCTGATGCGGCTTCCGGCAAAATACAGGGTTTCCTGGCTTCGACTGTAAATGCATAGCCCCATATCCAGCCCGTCTTCTGAAAATCCTGAGCTACCCTGGCTGGAAAGCATGGCCTGGACCAAACGGCTTACTTCCTGCTGTATCCGGCCTGGATCCTTAAGGCCAATATCGCTAACCGCCCTGTCAAGTGAGGACACGGCTGCCATGGTCATTACCCCTCCGGGGACCCCGTGACCTGTGCAGTCCATAACAGCAAGGGCAAAGCCGTCTTCATAAGTCTTGCTCCATACCATATCACCGCTGATAACGTCCTTGGGCTCCCAGAGGACAAAGCTTTCCGGGATAATGTCTCGTAAATCTTCTTCTCCTGTCAGGATGGCCTGCTGGATGGTGCGGGCGTAATGAATGCTCTCCATGACATTGTCCAGGATTTCAGACTTTTCTCTGCTTGTCTCTTCAGCCTCGTCCCTTGCTTCCTTAAGCAGTGTGGACTTGTTTTCCAGTTCTTTTGTTCTTTCCTTTACTTTTTTCTCTAAGTCTCGGGTATGAGCCTTTACCTGGTCAACCATGCCGGAAAAGGCACGACTGAGGTCTCCGATTTCGTCCTTGCCCGCAGGAGGCAGGGAAACTTCATAATCACCGCCTGCAATTGCAGTGGCTGATTGGTGAAGCTTATTTAAAGGCCTGAGTACGATTCTGTCCACCCCGTAGCCGAAGAGTAGAAGCAGGATCCCCAGCATGGCTGTCAAGGCAACCACCGCCATGCTGATCCAGGTCCCTTCCAAAATTTCAGCGGCCTGCAGATCAACTGCCGTGACCACGTGCCAGCCAAGTTCCGGGAGCCAGTTCAGGGCCAGCAGCTGTGTCTTGCCATCAAGCTCTGCCCAGAAAGTCTGCACCTGCTCTGGATTGTCTTCAGCCTTCTGCATGGCCTGTTTCAGCCTTTCAGCCTGTTCTGGACCGGAAAGAAGATTAAGCAGTGAGGACTGACCCTTGTCAGCAGATTCCTGAGTGTCTGTCTCTGCCCCTGAACCAAAGGCAATCAGGCTCTGATCCGGATGGGCCTGGATAAGACCCTCGGAGTCCAGGATCATGGGAGTTACCCCCGGCTCCTGCACAGCGATGAATTCCTCCAGGAAAGCGGACAGTTCCAGGCCCGTGCCTGCCATGCCTATTTTTTCGCCTTCATTCCAGATCATTACATCTACCCAGACCTGGACATTATTTAGATGTACATCCGGATTTACATTGATCGTGAATGTGTCAAAATTTTTTATGGTGCTGAAATACCATTCATCATCAGCATTATCCGGGTTCAGATAATAGCGGGGCTCCTGGCTGTACTCCTTGTCCGGTCCGTTAAAGTAATAGGCCAGGGTTTTATGATTTATCAAAAAATAATTGTTACCCTGGAAGGCTTCCTGGTATCCATCAGCTTCCTGGAAAAAAAAGGATCTTTTGTTTTCTGATCCCGGGTCCTCAAACCACTGGCGCAGAAGGACCGATTCTGCAAAGCGATTAGCCAGGGCCAGCTCCCTGCTTACAGGTTCCTTGATCTTCTGGGCACGGAACAAGGTGAAGTTCTCTGCATAAGCCCGGCCGAAATGGGCCTTACCCTCTTCCAGGATATGCCAGCCTATCATTATAGTCGGGCCCAATGCCACTAAGCAGGCCAAAACTAAGGCCAGCAGGGATTTTGTTCTTAATCTGAAGTTAAAGATACCCATGATCTTCCTAACCTTTTTAAGTTGCTTTCAGTACAAATTAGACGGAAATGGAATTTTCCTGCCTGGCCCTTCGTAATCCTCTTGGAGTCCGGATTTCCCATAGAACTTAATTGCAGAGTATAACAGCCTGTTTGATAAGGTCTTTTTTAAAAGGCGGTTATTTTACTTAACACAGATAAGTTCGATAATGCAATCTTGTTTTCCAGGTAATATCAATAGTATCGAAAGTATCGAAAGTATCGAACTTGTTCAGATTGTGGGCGATTAACCTGTCAAACTTATTGCGCAATGTACGAAGGCTCGCCGCTTAAAGCACCTTTTTTACTTTTGAAATTTCTCTTTCAGCAAAAAGTTCAGCCTTGACATACGGGTCATTGGCCATAATTTCCTGGACCATTTTTTCATCATCAGTGCTGAAAATAATCAGGCTGCCTGACATCTGTCCCTGGTCATTTATAAAAGGTCCAGCAAAGTGGATAAGTCCTTTTTGGTGCAATTCTTTCATAATGGCCACATGCTCTTCCCGGTTTGCGGTTCTGATTTTTTCTGATTCCGGTTTGTCTTTACCAATAAACACAATCATGAGTTGCTCCTTTCTAAATGGTTTAATTCAAGCAGATTAAAAATTCGCTCAAGGCGATTCCTGTAGGTATGCCGTTTTTTTATGAGATCTCTGAAATCTGAAGTAAGCTGAGCATTAATTTTATCATTGTTGTCAATAGTATCAACGAGCCTGAGCATCTGGTCAGGATTTGAAAAGCAGATTTTCTGCACAAGGTCCTGGGGGAAAATATCCAGCCCCTGTGTTTTATCAGTAATCAGAAAGCCCCGGGCAGCCCAGACGTCAAAGTGACGTTGGGTTAAGCCCCAAGGTAATAGCATACTGGTGAGATTTACTACATACTTAGCTGAAGAGTAAATAGAGGCAAGAGGTCCATAATAGTCTACTTCTTCTCTTATATCAAAGCCTTGAGGTAACAATTCTTTCCACCCGGAGTCGCCGAAGATTGTCAGGGAATGTTTCCGGGCCAAGACCTCAAGGAACTGTTTTTTCCAGAGCTGGCTTGAAATATCTGCTCCGAGACCAATATCTCTGACTTTATTTTCCGGCCAGAACCCCACTTTCAGTTTCTTTGCCCACCAGGAAAAATCAGGTCGATGCCCCTGATTTATCAGCTGCCTGGCCTGTACCTCTAAATTTTCATTTCTCACAGCTGCTGCAAAAAAAGACTTGTTTTCAGGAAAGGAGCTTCTGCCCACGAAGACAGCCCTGTCTTTTATTAGATCATGCTGAGGTATCCGGGGCCTGAAAAAACCCGGGCCTGCGGCAAGGGGAAGGTGGTAAACTTTTTGCGCTCCAAGTTTTCTCAGTGGATTTATGAACCAATGGTCAGTTACAAAAATATGAGCCTGGGTCCAGAATCTTGATTTAATTTTAGTCAGAAGATGAAAAGGGTTGTCCACCAGCCAGAGGACTGCAGGAATACTTAACTGCTTGAGAATGGCAAAATTTTCACCGTAAGTATCCATTCCCTGCAGGTTTACACTTATGGACATGCAGGGCCTGATTTGTTCAAGTATTCTTTTTAAATCATCAGGGCCTGTTTCGGGAGGAATTAAAAGGGGTTTCATTCCAAGCATCTCAATTTCCCAGCAAATTTCCGGAATAAGCAGAGATTTTTCATTGCCAAAAACAAAAATGGTAGAGCTTTTGGTTGGCCCGGCTTCAGGTTTGTAAAAACCAGTTTTTATTTTTGCCAGGATTTGGGACCAGAAAGAGGGAAAGGATTTCAGCCCTGGCAGATATAGTATGATTTCCAGTTCTTTTAGATCAACCTTACCAAGGGTGTCCGGAGTTATTCTTTTCAGTGCAGGGGGGATGCTTTCCGTCCAACCCGAAGGCATCTGCTGTTCAAATTCTAAGCATTCAATATAGTAACCATTATAATTAAGCCTATTAAGCAGAGTGCCGGGATCTGGTCCCAGTCCAAGAAAGAGAGGGGATGATCCAGGCTTGAGTGTCTTGAAATTCCCAGGAGCTGAACTGACTGTACCCGAGATCTCCAGTTCTGTTTTTATCTTTACAGCCAATGGACGGTCATGCATAATACTTTGTCCTGAATTACCATCTGCGGTTAATTTATCGGGCTTAATACATCATGAAAAAATACCAGGATCAATATTTTAAGAAGGCCAAAAGGGATAATTATCCTGCCAGGTCCGTTTATAAGCTTAAGGAAATGGATAAAAAATTTCATCTCCTTGATATGAATCAGAAAGTTCTGGATCTTGGCGCTGCACCCGGGTCCTGGACCATGTTTGCGGCCCAGAAGGTTGGAGAAAAAGGCTTTGTTCTTTCTGTGGATCTTAATGAGCCTCATGTCTCTTTTTCAGATCAGGTTAGTTTTGTCCAGGGTGATGTGTTTGAGGAAGGTGGACCTGCCCAGGCAGAAATGGAAAGCAATGCTCCTTTTGACATTGTACTTAGTGATATGGCTCCCAGAACTACAGGGATAAAATTTACTGACCAGGCCAGGTCATTTACTCTGGCTATTGAAGCCCTTTATGTTGCCAGAAAGTTTTTAAAGGCAGATGGAAGTTTTGTGGTAAAGATTTTGGAAGGACCGGATATTCAGGAGCTGCAAAAAGAGATACGGCTGAGTTTTAAAAAATTAAAACACTTTAAGCCCAAAAGCTCCAGAGCAGAAAGCAAAGAGATTTTTTTAGTGGGATTGGAATATAAAGGTTAGTTTTCACCCGGAAACAAGGTTAACATTTAACACTTATAAAAGCGGAGAATATATGGCAGGGCATAGTAAATGGCATAATATTCAACACAGAAAAGGCAGGCAGGATGCCAAAAGAGGTAAGATTTTTACCAAGGTTACCAAAGAAATTTTTCTTGCGGCCCGAACAGGCGGGGGAGATACCAACGCGAATAACCGTCTGAGATCAGCCATTGAAGCGGCCAAAGCAGTGAATCTTCCCAAGGATAAGATTGAAACAGCTGTTAAAAAAGGGACAGGCGAGCTCGCTGCTGACAGTATTGATGAGGTCTTCTATGAAGGGTATGGACCCGGTGGTGCCGCCATACTTGTAGAAGCCGCAACTGACAACAAGAACAGGACTGTGGCAGAAATAAGGCATATGCTGAGCAAGGGCGGCGGGTCCATGGGTGAATCCGGGTGCGTTGCCTGGATGTTTGATAATATGGGAGTTCTTTCCTTTGAAAAAGAAACCCATGGCGAAGAAGAAATCTTAGAGGCAGGTCTTGAAGCAGGTGTTGAGGATATTATTGATGACGGCGATGTATGGCAGGTGAGATGCGCTCCTGAAGACTTTGTTCCAGTAAAGCAGGCTTACGATGACGCAGGTCTGAAGTATGTCGAGGCTCAGGTAACCATGATTCCCAAAAATACTGTTGAAGTAGATGAAGAAACAGGACGCAAACTCGTCAATCTTTATGAAAACTTAGATGACCATGATGACGTACAAAATGTGTATTCCAACTTTGATCTGCCGGATTCTCTGATTAAAGAGCTTGAAGGTTAGCCCTGAAGCATGATGGATGCACGAAGCTGGAATCCCTTTGAACTCCATAGATAAAAATATTGTGCTGGGAATTGATCCTGGATCCAGGTGTACAGGATTTGGTCTCATCAGTGAATCTTCAGGAGTATTGAGCCTCATTGATGCCGGAACTGTGCGTACTGAAGCTCTAAGTGACATGAGTTTGAGACTGGCAAAGATTTTTCAGGAAGTTTGCAGAATTATTGCTGAATTCTCACCTGCAGAGGCAGCTGTAGAAGAAATATTCACAGCCAAAAATGCATCCTCCGCTCTCAAGCTTGGTCAGGCCAGGGGAGCAGCCATAGTTGCCTGTGCTCACAATAATATTCCTGTATTTTCATACGAGCCTACCATGGTCAAAAAGGCCATTGTGGGAGTAGGCCGTGCGGGCAAGGATCAGGTGGCATTTATGGTGGCCAGGCTTTTGGGAAGTAAAGGGGGATGGTCAAAAGATGCCAGCGATGCCTTAGCTGTGGCGGTTACTCACCTCAACCAGCGCCGGGCGTCCCGGCTTAAGGGGTGGAAATGATTGCCTATATTAAAGGTCAGGTAATGAGTGTAGGTGAGAAATCCTGCATTATTCTTACAGATTCAGGGATTGGCTATGAAGTTTTTCTAACATCCAAGAATATGGGTGAGCTGCCTGGATCAGATCAGGATTCAGGTTTTTTTATCAGTACTGTTATCCGGGAAGATGCCTTTGATCTTTATGGTTTTTTTACCCAGGAAGAAAGGGAAACCTTTAATGTACTTTTGAATACTCCAAAGTTAGGTCCCAGGACAGCCCTGGCTATTCTGGGGATATTTTCTCCAGACAGGCTCAAGGATGTTGTTGCCAGTGAGGATGAACGTATGCTCTCGCAAGTGCCTGGCATCGGGATCAAGTCTGCCCGCAGGATACTTATTGATCTCAAGGACCGTCTGAAGTTTGTTGTTTCGGGCAGGGTCAGCCAGAAAAGTAATGTTCAGGCGCCCCGTGTGAAGGAAGACGTGCTGACAGGATTGACCAGTCTGGGTTATTCTTCAGTGGAGGTTTCCCATATTCTGGATGATATCCTGGAAAAGGAGCCTGATCTTGATGTCAGCGCGGCAATTCGTGCAGTACTCCGGGAAAAGGCCAGAGAGAAAAAATAATAAATATGTGTACAGGATAGAATGTCTACAGTTGTAAGCGACGAACAAATAAGACCCCAGACCCTGGATCAGTTTATAGGACAGGATGATCTGAGGGCTAATCTGCGTATTTACTTAGACGCTGCCAAAAACAGGAAGCAGCATTTAGATCATGCTCTTTTGTACGGCAACCCGGGCCTGGGTAAAACAACCCTGGCCCAGATCATGGCATCTGAGCTTGGTGTAAATATTGTATCTACTTCCGGGCCAGTGCTGGAAAGAAGCGCTGATCTGGCTGCCATCCTGACCAATCTCAACAAAAATGATCTGCTTTTTATTGATGAAATCCACAGGATGCCTGCCAGTGTTGAAGAAATCCTTTACCCTGCCATGGAAGATTTTAATCTGGACCTGATTATAGGTCAGGGACCAGGTGCAAGAACCGTCAAGATAGAGCTTGAACCCTTCACCTTAGTGGGAGCAACTACACGACTGGGTCTTTTGACATCCCCCCTTAGAGACAGGTTTGGAGTAATCTGTCGCCTTGAGTTTTATTCTCCAGAAGAACTTTCCACCATTGTCAAGCGTGCAGCCGGTGTTTTCAAAGTGGATATTACTGATGACGGAGCCTTGGAAATAGGCAAAAGGGCCAGGGGTACTCCTCGTATTGCCAATCGTCTTTTGCGGAGGGTACGCGATTTTGCCCAGATGGCTCAGAAGAAAACCATTGACGCCCAGGATGCAGCCCAGGCCTTAGAGCGGATGGATGTCGACTCTCTCGGCTTGGATCATATGGATCGCAAGATTTTAGACTGTATTATCAATCATTTTTCAGGCGGTCCTGTAGGGGTTAAGACTATTGCTGTTGCCTGCTCTGAAGAGGTGCGCACCCTTGAGGATATATATGAGCCTTATCTCATTCAATGCGGTTTTTTAAAAAGAACTCCGAGGGGAAGGGTGGTTACTGCCAGGGCGTACAAGCATCTGAAAATAATGAAAAAAGGGATGATTACCCTGAACATGGAAACCCAAGAAAAACAGTAGAGGAAATATAATGCCACAGGTCCAGCTTCAGGTTAAACTTCTTGCCGGAACTCCCAATGCCATGTCTCTTATCTACGCTGCTTTCAGGCAGTGCTACAGCCCCGGGTTTGTGGGTGATTTATGGCCAAGACTTGTGAGCGGGGAAGTAAATTCGAATGACCAGGCCGGGTTTATCGCCAAGGTTCTTGAGTCGGGCCATGACAGTCCTGTGGAGCATGTGAGCTACAGTTTTGCTGTTGAGGGAATTTCCAGGGCCCTGACCCACCAGTTAGTCAGACACAGGATTGCGTCCTATTCCCAGCAGAGCCAGCGCTATGTGGATGAAAGCGATTTTGATTATATTGTGCCACCGTCCATAGCCAAAGTGCCTGAAGCGAGAAAGAAGTTTGAAGAATTCATGGCTGCTGTGGGTGAGAATTACATAGATCTTAAAAAGATTCTGCAGGATCACGGACGCGGGAAAAAGGCCAATGAGGACGCCAGGTTTGTATTGCCACAGGCGGCTGAATCCAAAATTGTTTTAACCATGAACTGCCGCAGTCTGATTCATTTTTTTGAGCTCAGGTGCTGCGAGCGGGCCCAGTGGGAAATTAGAAAGATGGCCTGGAAGATGCTGAAAATTCTGCGCCAGGAGCTGCCTGTAATATTTTCCAAAGCCGGACCAAGGTGTGAACGACTGGGATATTGTCCTGAAGGAGAAAAATTTACCTGTGGTAAAAAGCCTCTAAGGAATGATTGATCAGAAAGGTACCGGCCAGTCCCGGACAAAGGTGTAAATTATTGTTTCACCAGCATCCATATTGGCAAACTCCAAGTATGAAACCATTCTAACCACAAAGATTACCCAGACAAGTACCGGGCATAGAGTTATAAGGGCCTTTTTCCTTATGGGCTGATCGCTGACAGCAATGCGCCATAAGATTAAAGCCATAACAATCAGTGTGAGAGCGTATACCGCACCTGATATGGCTGCGTAGCTGAAGTCAAACTCTGCATCCATGACTATAAAAAGCCAGACACAGGCAAGGGGAGAAAGTACTGAAAATAAAATTCCCCACTTTGCACCAAAGCTCAGGGCAAAGCGGTAATAATCTCTTCCAAAGTCATCTCTGTTTCTTCTCAATAAAAGATAGACAAGGGTAAATACCGCAGCTCCAGCAAGGGAAAGAAGGTAAATCTGGGATAGAATGGGGAGAAAAATAGAGTCAAGCTCTGGAATAACTTCCGGTATAACCATCAACTCCCTGTAAAATGCCCACATGAGCAGGGCCAGAAGTATTTTGACTGCTACAACAGTTAGGACACCAATAAAAGCATGAAATGATTTTACACGGCGCATTTTATTCCACAGGAAAAAATAAGTGCTGTATAATATAATTGAAAGTATGCTCAGGTAGAGGCAAAAACCCCAGAAAATTTCATATTCAATCCAGAATCCAGTTATTTCAGGAAGGTAAAAGTCTATTAGATACCTTGAAGCTGTCCAGGCAGCAGCTATTGACAAGCCAAGGGCATAGACAAACAACAGACCAAGTCGGGCTGTCTGCTGAGCAAATTTGTCAATAAAGACCCGAGACCTGAGCATCCCCGTGATTTCAGTTATAAACGCCAGGGCAGGAATTGCAAAAGTACATCCCAGGATCATTACGCCTGCGGCAATAAGCAGACCGTCATATATAGTATATTCCAAGATAATATCTCCTTGAGATAAAATTATTTGAGAAAATGAACAGCAAAAACTAATATAGTCTCTGTAGTCTATCTGTAAACTAAAAATGATGCCTGAAAATGAAATTACAGGCAAGAATGTAAATGATGGCTGCATTGAATCTGATTTGGGAGCGTCACATGATTTTTTTGCTTCTTGCACTCGAATAGTTAAAACATTATGTTATATTAGTTTTTTTCAGTAACCAGCAAAACCCAACGAGGCTGAAAATGTATTCCAGACTGATAATTTTATTCTGTTGCCTGAGTATTTTTTCAGGATGTGCTGCCCAGGTAAGGCATGATTTGAGAGGTCAGAAGGTAATCATTGAAGACCTGGAACAAAGGGTGGAGCAACAGGAGCAGGAGATGTCCGGTTTTCAGGACCATCTTGATCAGCTGGATTTACGTATGGAAAAAATGCGTCAGGAGACAGCCTCCAGACTCATGGACATGGAGTTCAGACTTGAACCCGTACAAATGCTTCCAGGCCCGTCACCTCATCAGGATGAATACAGATCTGATCAGACTTCCTCTGTTCAGGTTCCTGCAGCAAAAGAGATTACTCCACCTGAGAAAACCGTAGATGAGGTCAAGAAGGAACCGGAACCTGAGCTTTCATCCAAACCCCAGATAGTCAATAAACCGGAAAATAATGAGAAGGCCAGTTATGATCAGGCCCTGAAACTGTATTTCGCGGAAAAATCCCAAGAGGCCAGGGATGCCTTTAACAGGTTTATTGAAAACTATCCCCAAAGCAGTCTAACACCCAATGTCTGGTACTGGATGGCTGAAACCCACTATGCCGAAAAAAATTACCCCAGAGCTATTTTAAGTTTCCGGGAGGTTCTGGATAAATATCCTGATGATGCCAAGGCTCCGGATTCTCTTCTTAAAATCGGTTATGCTTATGAAAGGCTGGGAGATTTAAAAAACGCTCTTTTTTATTTAAGCATACTTGTGCAGGATTATCCTGATTCTAAGGCTGCCAAAAAGGCAGGGACCAAAATCAAGGAAATCAGGACCAGGATGTAATCCAAAGATGGCCGGATACACCAGAGATGACGAACTGTTTGCCAGCCTGGCTCTTATCAAGTCAAAAGGAATGGGCCCAAGGACATGGAAAAAAATTCTTGACAGCTTTGAGACTCCAGCTCACGCCATTGCCAGCAGTAAAAAATGGAGGGGTGCTGGACTGGCAAGGGTCAACCAGGTTGAGGCTTTTGATTCCAGATCATGGGAAAGAGCGGCCCTGGCAGAAATAAAAACTATCCATGATAAACATTACGATTATATTTTATGGTCTGATCCGGAATATCCTGAAAAATTAAAACAGATCAATGATCCTCCGCTGCTTCTGTATTACAGGGGGGATATTTCCCTTTTGAAAAATTATGGTCTGGCAGTTGTTGGTTCAAGACAGAGTTCAGGCTATGGCCAGGAAATGGCCAGCACCATATGCAGAAATATTTCCAGTTGCGGGATAACCATAATTTCAGGCTTTGCTTACGGTATTGACAGACAGGCACATATGACATCTGTGGATAATGCCGGAAGTACCATAGCGGTTCTCGGTACCGGCATAGACTTGATTTATCCCGCCATGAATAAAGATTTATGGCTTAAAGTGGCAGACAAGGGATTGATCATTACTGAATTTTTTCCCGGAACCAAGCCTGATGCCAGAAACTTCCCATACCGCAACAGGATAATCAGCGGTCTTTCCCTCGGGGTACTGGTAATCCAGTCTGCCCTTAAAAGTGGAAGTATGATTACAGCAACTCTTGCCCTGGAACAGAACAAAGAGGTCTTTGCCGTACCAGGGGCTGTAACCATGGAAAACTATGATGGTTGTAATCATTTGATAAAGCAGGGCGCGCACTTGGTGCAGGGACCGGATGATATAATGGAGATCCTGGCACCTCTGGTTAAGGTGTCAGAGAAAATTCAGGTCAGTCTTCAAAAAAATGACAAGACAGATGTCAGTCAGATCAAGATTCCTGAGAATCTGACTACGGATGAAAGGCTGATGCTGGAAAAGTTGAAATCCAAGGAGCAGGCGCATATTGATGAGTTGACAAATGAACTTGACTGGTCCAGTCAAAAGGTCAGTCAGATGCTGGTTATCCTTGAAATAAAGGGGCTGGTCAAAAGAAGGCCTGGCATGTATTACTCAATGAAAAGATAACCCCAACTCAAGATCCAATGGGGGATAATAATTTTGCAGAAAATACCACTTAACTTAGCTAAACCAGGAATGGTTTTAGATAAGCCCATCCTCAGGGACAATGGGCAGGTTCTGGTAGCCCAGGGGACAGAGATCAGTGAATCACTGCTCAGCAGACTGGAGAATATGGGCATAAGCTCAGTAACGGTTCATGGAAATCCAGTAGAGATGGAAGGGGTGACTCCACCTAAGACTTATCAGCAGCGCATTGATGAACTGGATCATCTTTTTCGCAGATATAACGATGATAAATGGATGAGCAAAATGAAAAGCTTTATCCGTTCGTATTTTAAGCGAAAGATAGCAGCTCAGGAAGCAGAATCAAGGGCTGCAGCTCAATCCCCAAAACCTGAAGATGGCTCTACAGAGAAGAAATAATGCAGGATCTATATACAGAAAATAAGGACAGGATTTTATTAGTAAAAGACCTGCCGACTTTGCCCACAGTTCTGGAAGAGGTGACCCAGCTGGTTCAGGACCCAAGCTCTTCAACAGATCAGGTTGCCAAAGTCATTTCACAGGATCAGGTTCTGTCAGCCAAAGTTTTAAAAATGGTCAATTCCCCCATTTATGGTTTTCCGAGACGTATCAGTACAATCCAGCATGCCCTCGTTCTCCTGGGGTTTAACGTAGTTCGGGGACTCATCATCAGTACTTCTGTTTTTGATACAATGGCCAAAGACATGCTGGGGCTGTGGGAGCACAGCCTGGGCTGTGCCGTAGCCTGTACTCACATTGCCAAGCAGGCAGGATTCAAAGATCCAGAAGAGTATTCAGTGGCTGGGCTTCTGCATGATCTGGGAAAAGTGGTTTCTGTGGTCCAGTTGCCGGATGTAAAGGCAGAGGTGGACGCCTTGGTTGTAGAAAAGGATATCACCTACTACGAAGCTGAAAAAGAGGTCATGGGTTTTTCTCATGACCGGATTAATGCCTGGCTTGCTGACTACTGGAATCTTCCATTGAGGCTTAGAGAAGGTCTGGTCTGGCATCATCGTCCCAAATCTGCCCAGCACTATCCTGATATGGCTTGCGTTGTACATCTTGGGGATTTTATGGCCAGGCTTTTTCAGGTTGGCGCAAGTGGTGATGATCAAATCAGTAAATTAAACGGATATGTATTCAAGGTATTAAAGCTTAAACAGTCAGATCTGGAAAAAATCATGGATGAGCTGGACAAGGAATATTCCGAGCTCAGCGGATTTCGTCCTGACCAGGAATAACAGCCCGTTGAAAAACTCCCAATTGCTCCCTGCACTTGAGGTTTTTGAACGGACTGTTGGATAAGGACTTTTTCAACAGTCAGCTGACAGGATAAAACAGGTTGAAAAACGAAAAACATTTTTTTCTCATATCTGATAATACAGAACTATATAAGAGCTTCAAGGAAATATATCCTGAGGCCCAATGGACTGTATTTGAGAGGGGCAGAGGAGCTATTGAACTGATTTTTAATAATCCTCCGGATCTGCTTATTGTGGACAGCAAGCTTCCGGATCTTGGCGGAACAGAGCTCATCAGGATTTTCAAGAGCGAAAATGTTTATCGTCAGGTTCCGGTTATTATTTGTCTGGATAACGATGATATCACTCCTGATCTCAACCTGACAGAAGTTGAAGTGGATGACTTTATTCTCAAACCCTTAGACAACACACTTACCAGAATAAGGCTTGATCTGGTCATGAACAGGGCTGCCTGGGAACTGGATGCCAGTCCTTTGACCAAATTGCCCGGCAACACCTCAATAATACACAAGATTCAGGATATGATGGACCGCAAGCAGGACTTTGCCCTGGCCTATGCGGATCTGGATAATTTCAAGTCCTATAACGATAAATACGGTTTTTCCAGAGGGGATGAAATCCTGATGATGACAGCCAGGGTAATTGTCAATACCATCAGGGCCTTTGCAGGAATGGAATCCTTTGTGGGACATATAGGGGGAGATGATTTTGTATTTATTGTTTCACCTGATCACGCTGAAAATGTCTGCCAGATACTTATCCGCAATTTTGACGAGATTGTTCCCAATTTTTATGATCAGGATGATCGCCAGCAGGGTTTTATCCATTCAACAGACAGGCAGGGCAATGTGCTCAATTTTCCCATGATGAGTGTATCCATTGCTGTTGTGTTAAATATTGATGGCGAGCTGAAGCACTATGGAGAGGCTTCGGAAATTGCCATGAATCTCAAAAAAATTGCCAAGAAAAACCCTGGAAGCAATTATGTCCTGGACCGAAGAACATCTTCCTGAGGAGATTCAGTTTTTTCTGGCTTATCTGGATATTGAAAAAGGGTATTCCCAGGCGACCATTTCTGCTTATGGAACAGACCTGCTCCAGTTTGAGAAATTTCTGGAAACGCAAAACAAGTCCTGTGAACGACCTCTGGAAGTTATAAAGTCTGATATTCATTCTTTTCTGGTAAGCCTGCATCAGTTGGATCAATCCAAATCTTCCGTGGCCAGGAAGCTTTCATCACTGCGTTCCTTTTTCAGGTTTCTCTTGAAAAACAGAAAGATCAAGGCCAATCCATGTCAGGGTGTTCGCAATCCCAAACAGGACAAGCCTCAGCCTGAGTTCCTCAATGTGGACCAGGCCCTGTCCCTTGTGGATTCTTCCCCTGAACCATCTCCCCGTTCCCTGCGGGATCTGGCCCTGGCAGAGCTTCTTTACGGCTCAGGACTTCGGGTGAGTGAAGCTGTTAATCTTGACCTTGATGATGTTGATCAGGGACAGAAGTTAGTCAGGGTTATGGGCAAGGGACGCAAGGAGCGCCTGGCGCCCCTGACCAGTCCGGGGCTTGAGCGCATAAAACAGTATATGTTCCAACGCAGTGCCTTCAACCCTGATCTCAGAGAAAAGGCCCTGTTTCTGGGACTGCGCGGGAAAAGGCTCAACCGCAGAGAGGCGTCCAGAATTATTGACAGGTTGTCCAGAATTGCCGGGCTTCCTGAGAGCATCAGTCCTCACGGGCTGAGGCACAGTTTTGCCACGCATATGCTTCAGGGCGGCGCTGACTTAAGGAGTGTCCAGGAGCTTCTCGGGCACAGCCGTGTTTCCACTACCCAGCGTTACACCCATCTTAACCTGGATGAAGTGACCAGGATTTATGATCAGGCCCATCCCAAGTCTCAGAAGAAATGACAATAGTTTGTTATGCTTTAGGTCTGTATAGACAGACAAAAAAGACTTGACGGTTAAGGATATTTTTTCAAGTTTCAATCTGTTTTTAATGCGACTGCATATTTCAAGTTGTGGAGATTTTAATGGCTGCCATGAAGTTTAGTGATCAGGAGAAAAAGATTTTAAGGGTGGTTCAGGCTGATCTGCCTGATTCTGAGACTCCTTTTGCTGATATTGCCCGCAAGGCAGATGTGAGTGAAGAAGAAGTACTTTCTCTTTTGCGCAGGTTAAAATCCGGCGGACATATTCGCAGGTTTGGAGCAACTCTTCGTCATCAACAGGCAGGGTACGGCTTCAATGCCATGGTTGCCTGGTATGTGGATGAGGACAAAGATGTGGAATATGTTGGCAGGATGATGGCCAGAAGGCCTGAAATATCACACTGCTATGAAAGGAAAAATTGCCTTGACTGGCCATATAATCTTTATACCATGATTCATGGTCGGTCCAAGGATGATTGTGCAAGGGTTGTAGAAGAATTACGCACAGAAACCGGGGTAGCTCAGTATGAGATGCTTTTCAGCAATGAAGAGTTGAAAAAGACATCCATGAAATATTTTTAAAAGACTTTAAAAAAGTACTGGAGAGTATATGACGATTTCCAAAGATCTCTTTGAACAAGCCAGGAAGATTATACCTGGTGGAGTAAACAGTCCAGTGAGAACCTGTGCTGGAGTAGGCGCTGATCCGCTTTTTATTTCTAAGGCTGAAGGAGCCTATATTCATTCTGAAGACGGCCATGAAATGGTTGATTATGTGATGTCCTGGGGCCCCATGCTTTTAGGTCACAATCACCGAGCAGTAAATGAAGCCCTTCATGAGGCTTTGGACAGGGGAACAAGTTTCGGTGCTCCCTGTCGACCTGAAATAGATCTGGCCGGATTAATTGTTGATGCTTTGCCTGGTGTTGATATGGTGCGTATGGTTAATTCCGGCACGGAAGCCACCATGAGCGCCTTGCGTCTATCCAGGGGCTATACAGGACGTTCTTTAGTGCTCAAATTTACCGGGTGTTACCATGGACATGTGGATGCATTTTTAGCCAGCGCCGGTTCGGGAGCAGCCACCCTTTGTATTCCTGGAACTCCAGGCGTTCCCCAGGGTGTTGTTGAGAATACCCTCCTGGCTGATTACAACAACTTAGATCAGGTAAGAGAAATTTTTGCAAAACATGGTCAGGATATTGCAGCTATATTTGTTGAGCCGGTAGCTGGAAATATGGGCCTTGTTCTGCCTGAGGATGGTTTCTTGCAGGGTCTTAGAGATATTGCAGATGAATACGGTTCCCTGCTGGTATTTGATGAGGTTATTACCGGGTTCAGGGTCTCTTATTCAGGGGCACAGGGATATTATAATATAATCCCGGATTTGACCTGTCTTGGAAAAATAATTGGTGGCGGACTTCCTGTGGGTGCTTATGGCGGGAAAAGAGAAATTATGGACAGGATTGCTCCCTGCGGTGATGTGTATCAGGCAGGAACTTTGTCTGGAAATCCTCTGGCCATGACTGCAGGTTATCATACGCTCAGAGTTCTGAAGGAAATGGATTATGATCAGCTTACCTCGAAAACAGCAGAGCTGGCCAATAATCTGAAGGATATATTAGAAGAAAAAGGTTTGCCGGTACATTTAAATACCATCAGTTCGATTTTTACCCTGTTTTTTACTTCTGAAAAAGTAATGAATTTTGATTCAGCGAAAAAATCTGATCAGAACCTCTTTAAACAGTTTTATAATCAGATGCGTGACCAGGGAATTTATCTCGCTCCATCAGGTTTTGAATGCGCTTTTAATTCTTTTGCTCATGGTCCTGATGAATGGGAAAAGACTCTGGAAGCTGCCAGGAAATTAAAGTTTTCATAAGAGTCCCACCTGGGCGTTCCCAGGACCGAACCCACAATTAACTTTAAATTATCTTAGCATGAGAGAGATTGCCGCGCTCGCCCCAGTTGAATGGCTGCGCCTACACTGCGTGTATTCAACGGGGTAAAAAGACTCCCTCGCAATGACACCTGACAGCCACAGATGTGGTTACTCAACACCTGTCATTGCGAGGGAGCGAAGCGAGTGAAGCAATCTGTATGGCAAAAGTATAATATTCTGAATTTATTGCTTAAACGGTTCAAGTTACTTGTCAGCGTTAAGAGACCCAATCTGAGTTGATTGCTGTATAAAAGTTTTCAGCTGCGATTCGCATTACTTGTAACCATGGAAAGAATAGTGCTTTTTCTCCATTTGGATGTCAATCATCTTCAGCTCTCAGCAGGCTGTTAGCGCAGTTCGCAGGGCTTTTCTTTTGGATCTGATTTGGATAGAGTCGGTTTTTTTTATCAATCATAACAACAAGGAATTAATATGAGCAATGAGCCTAATAAGATAATTTACTCCATGGTAAAAGTGAGTAAATTTTACGACAAAAAACCAGTCCTAAAAGATATTTCTCTTTCGTATTTTTATGGCGCCAAAATCGGCGTTCTCGGTATGAATGGATCTGGTAAAAGTTCTCTGCTGAAGATCCTGGCTGGGGTGGATCAGGATTTTCAGGGAGAAACCATCCTGTCACCGGGATATACCATTGGTTACCTTGAACAGGAACCCCTGGCCAATGAAAAGCGAACAGTAAGAGAGGTTGTGGAAGAAGGCGCTGCAGAAACCGTCGCCCTTTTAAAGGAATTTGAAGAGATAAATCAAAAATTTGCTGAACCCATGAGCGATGATGAGATGAACTCCCTTATAGAGCGCCAGGGTGAG
>JBHEPK010000119.1:5806-6236 GCA_046260325.1 Desulfonatronovibrio sp. | reverse complement strand
GCCTGGCAGCATTGCCCGAGGTAAAAGGACCAAAGTAAAGGCTGTCGTCACGTCCGGCCTTGCGAACTAATTGAATGGCAGGATAAGGTTGGGTAAGATCGATTTTAAACAGCACATATTGTTTATCATCCCTTAACACGATATTGTATCTGGGCCTGTGTTTTTTTATGAGGCTGGCTTCAAGGAGCAGGGCATCCTTCTCGCTGATGGTAGTGATAATATCAATTCTATGGACCTTAGACATCATAACCCGTGTTTTGGGAGAAAGGGCTTTGTCTGGTCGAAAGTAAGAGCCCAGCCTTTTACGGATATTAGCTGCCTTGCCAACATATATTATCCGCCCCTTTTCATCTTTCATCATGTAAATGCCTGGACTGGTAGGATATTCAGAAGGGTGGTAGTTCATTTATTTAGAAGAGATTCGTTAGTG
>JBHEPK010000119.1:0-5796 GCA_046260325.1 Desulfonatronovibrio sp. | reverse complement strand
ACCACACACCTTTATTTTTGGTAACAGATGAGTATATTGTTAATGATGATGTGTAATTAATCAAGCTCATTGAAGAATTTCCAGAATTCTCCTTCTGGCGTCAGGACAAAATTTGTGTTGTCCTTCATGGATTCCTTGTAGGCCTCCATGGACCTCATGAACTGATAAAATTCAGGGTTCTGACCAAGAGATGCTGCATACAAGGAAATGGCTTCAGCTTCACCTTCACCCCTTATTTTGGAGGCTTTCTGCTGAGCTTCAGCAAGGATAATATCGCGTTCCCTTTCAGCGGAAGTTGTAATGCGTTGAGCCTGCTCATGCCCCATGGATCTGTATTCTCTGGCCTGGCGCTGACGTTCAGCCTGCATTCTGCCAAAGATAGCATTCATGTTTTCCCTGGGCAGGTCAGTTCTTTTAATGCGTACATCAAGGACTTCTATTCCAAATTCATTTAGGATTTCATTAGATTTCATGGTAACCTGTTCCATGATTACGTTTCGTTTGGTTGAAACGATGTCTGTCAAAGCATATTGACCAAGGTCAACGCGCAGTTCAGCGTAAATAATATCCTCAAGCCTTGATACTGCACGTTCTATGGTTCGTACAGACTGATAAAAAAGCAGATTATCGCTGATTCTCCATTTGGCATAGTTGTCAACGATGAGGTTTTTCTTGTCCAGTGTGATTACCTCAGCTTGTTTAGCGTCGTATTCAAGGACTCTGCTATCAAAAAAAACAACATTTTGAATAAGTGGAAGTTTAAAGTGAAGTCCCGGCTGTATATCAGATTTGACTGGTTTACCGAGCTGCAGAAGAATTGCTCTCTGGGTTTCATCTACAGTAAAAAAACATTGTGTGCCCAACAGTACTGCAATGATCAGAGTAATGATTATTAGTGGAGCTTTTGAAGGGTTCATTATTGTTTCCCTCCTGTTGTTCCGGGTTTAGTCTGAACTTTTCTTTCCATCATCTGGTTAAGGGGAAGATATGGAACAGCCTGATTTAAGGCATCATTGGAAATTATCATTTTATTTATTTCAGGATCTGTAAATATTTCCTGCATGGTTTCCAGATAAATTCTTTTCTTGGTTACATCAGGTGAGCTTTTATATTCCTGGAGGATTGAGAGAAACCTGGTAGATTCACCGTCAGCCCTTCGAATTTCCTGTTCCTTAAATGCTTCAGCTCTGTTCAGTACGGCTGCAGCTTCTCCGCGGGCTTTAGGCAGTACCTCATTTCTGTAAGCCTCTGCTTCATTAATGAACCTGATCTGATCTTCCCGGGCACTGGTAACATCCCTGAATGAATCAATAACTTGCTGAGGTGGGTGAACATCCTGCAGCTGGACGGCTATAACCCTAATTCCTGCCTCATAAGTATCTAAAATGTCCTGAAGCAGGTCTTTGGATTGCGTCTGGATTGTCAGTTTTTCATCTGTCAGGGCGGCATCAATATTATTGTACCCGATTACCTCTCTCATTGTTGCTTCAGCAGCATCCTTAACTGTTTTGTGTGGCTGCGAGATATTGAACAGATACTTTCTTGCATCTTTTATCTGGTACTGAACTATAAATTGAACATCTAACATGTTCTCATCGCCAGTTAACATGAGGGACTCTTCAGGAACAGTTCTGGACTGAAGCGCTGAAGTGCTCCGCCCTTGAGTCTGAGATGTTCTGAAACCAATTTCAACCCGGTTAATTTCAGTAACCTTAGGCGTTTGTGATTTTTCAATGGGAAAAGGCAGATGATAATTAAGCCCTGGACCCTTTTCTCTGTTAAACTCGCCAAATCTCTGAACCACCCCTACCTCATCAGGATGGACAATAAAGATACCACTGAGAAGCCAAAGAATCACTATGCCGAGAAGAATAAATTTCAATCCGGGAAACTTGAAATTCTTAAGCTGGTTGAATTTTTCCTGGAATTCTCCAAAGTCAGGGCCCTGGTTCCCTCCCTGTCCTGGAAAGTGCTTCTGCCGCTTTTGTTGTAATTTTTCCCAATCCCAATTCATAATAGCTGTGCAAATAATTCAGTCTTGCTGTAAGGTCAAGAAAAACAAAAGTGTTTTACAACTTAGCAGGTTTTTAATATGAACTGATATTGCCACAAAATTTGTGATTTCTTTTAAACACTGGGAGGTTCTTAATGAAAGAAATAAATAATGAAATTTTCAGAGCTTACGATATCAGGGGAATAGTTGATAAAGATTTTGATGAAGAATGGGTGGAACTACTGGGTAAGGCTTGTGGTACCTATTTTAAAAATCTGGGATTAGATGAGGCAGTAGTTGGCCATGATTGCAGGCACAGCTCACCTGAATATCAGGCCAGGATAGTAAAGGGACTTCAGTCAACAGGCGTTGATGTTATTTATCTGAATATGGTGGCAACTCCACTTTTTTATTTTGCGGTAAAGAAGCTGAGTAAAAAGGCAGGAGTCATGGTCACTGCCAGCCATAACCCGTCTGACTTTAATGGCTTTAAGGTCTGGGCCGGAGACAGCACAATCCATAGTGAAGAGATTCAGAAAATTTATGAAATAATGGTTAAAAAACAGTTTGCCCAGGGCCAGGGGATTTCCAGTGAGCTTGATATTGTTCCTGAGTACTTTGATTATCTGAAAAATCAGGGTCCTGTTTCCGGGAAAGTTAAAGTCGTGATTGATGGAGGAAACGGGGCAGCAGGTCTGGTATGTGTTAAGGCCTTAGAAAATGTTGGAGTAGAAGTAATTCCTCTTTACTGTGAGCCTGATGGGGATTTTCCCAACCATCATCCAGATCCAACAGTCATGAAGAATAACGCAGATCTTATTGAAACTGTTGTCCGGGAAAAGGCTCAGCTTGGAATAGGCCTTGATGGTGATGGTGACAGGGTCGGGGTCGTAGATGAAAAGGGAAAAATGATATATGGAGATCAGCTCCTGGCCATTTATGCAAGGGATGTTCTGGAACAGAACCCTGGAACAAGTGTTATTGGCGAAGTAAAGTGTTCACATCTTCTGTTTAGTGATATTGAAAAACATGGTGGCAAGCCCATAATGTGGAAGACAGGGCACTCTCTGATCAAGGCCAAAATGAAAGAGGAAGGATCTCTTCTCGCAGGGGAAATGAGTGGACATATGTTTTTTGCTGACAGGTATTACGGATTTGATGATGCCATATATTCAGCCCAGAGATTGGTCGAGATTGTCGCCAAAAAAGGAAATGTTCCTGTGAGCTCATACTTGGATGACTGGCCTGTTACCTTTAATACGCCTGAGATACGCATGGAATGCCCTGATAAAATAAAATTTGAAGTTGTAAGAAAGGCTCAGGATTATTTCCGGGAAAAATATTCCATCGTTGATGTGGATGGGGTCAGGATAACTTTTGAAGACGGCTGGGCTCTTTTGCGTGCATCCAATACTCAATCGGTTCTGGTGCTGCGTTTTGAAGCTGAATCTGAACAGCGGCTACAGGAGTTTCGAAGAATAGTAGAAGAACCGTTAAAAGGATGGATAAAAGACCTTTCCTGATTATGCGCAAAATTTTCTATATTTTTCTGATCCATGTTCTGGTTTTTGGTTCTTTATGGATCTGGCGTTATTATCATGATGGAGAAAATTTTTCTGAGGTAATTAACTTAGAAGATGGAATACAGGTTTATCTTGGAATATCAACCCCTGGCCATTCTTCACCCTTGGAAATAGAAGTTTGTATTGATGAGGAAAAAATTTCCAGGGCTCGTATCCAGGATTCTCTACCAGGTTTTTTTTTGCTGAAACCCGATGTCCTGTCTTCAGGCTTTGAGGATGCAAAACATGGTTTATCCTGCTACACCATGCAGACTGATGATAAAGAACATTTATTAATCGATAATCAATGAGCCTGGTATCAGGTTGGCTCTGGATGAAAAATGATATTTTCTCCCACAGTAAAAGGCAGGCGTAACGCCACTTTGCGTCTGCTGATGCTCGTTATCCTGTTTGTTGGTATTGGCTATCTTTTCTGGAAAAATTATGAGCGATCCATGGAGACCATTCAAACCAGGCATGTGGTCCAGGATGAGACCCAAACCCTAAACCGTGAGATTGTTCAAAAGATTGTTGCCTTTTCCACAAGCCTTCAGCAAAGGTTTGGCATGTCCCTCCAGGTCAAAATTTTTGAGGGATTTGTCATTACTCCGCGCAAAGATTCCAAGGTTATTTTTATTGGCTTAAGTCCCCGTTACAAGGAGGCCAGCATAAAATTTCCTCCACTAATGCGCAGTGCTTTGCCTGAAGGGTTTGTAACTTATATTAAAGAAGATCATTTTGATGAGTTCTGGGTGAACGGCAACTGGCAGCAGGGGCTTATTCAGGCCTTAAATAAAATTGGAGAGGAGATAATTAAAATTGAAAAAGGAGAATGAAGCTACAGGCTGCAGTGAACCTGAGCTCACTATATATACTGATGGTGCCTGTCTTAAAAATCCCGGACCAGGTGGCTATGGTGCCGTACTTTTGTATGGAGATAAAGTTAAAGAGATCGCCAAAGGCTTTCCTGATACAACCAACAATAGAATGGAACTTCTCGCAGTCATTTCAGCTTTGGATACTCTTAAGTATCCTTGCAGTGTTAAGGTATTTACTGACTCGCAATATATTGCCAAAGCTGTCAATCAGGGCTGGCTTGCAAAGTGGCAACGTAACGGGTGGAAAACATCTACCAAAACTGACGTTAAAAACAAAGACCTCTGGCAGAAGATGATAACACTTCTGAATGTTCATTCTGTGAAATTTAATTGGGTCAAAGGCCATAGTGGTGATTATTATAATGAGCGATGTGATGATCTTGCACGGGATGCTGCCCGGGAGATTGCAGCTGAATATGGGGATTGATTTGGATTTTATAATCAACTGAAACCACCCGGACGGGTCCGGGTGGTTTCAAATGTTAGTTTTTCAAGTTCAGGTTTTCGTTGATGTATTGATAGTCGAGAGATGAGTTAACCAGCTGGCTTCCATGCTGAATTTTAATTACATCTCTTAGCTTGTGCCTGGATAAAAGTGCATCCATTTCTTTGGCAACTGAGTATGTATCACCTCTTACCATTATAATTGGTATGCCCAATACTTCAGATCTGGTGAGAATAATATCATTGGGATACAGGTTGCCAGTAAGGATAAGACACTGAGTGTTTCCTTCCAGAGCCACAAGTTGTACATCAGATCTGTCACCACCGACAATAACAGCTGATTTTTTGCTCTTCTTGAAGTGCAGCATGAAGTTTTCCACCTGCATGGTGCCAATAATAAAGTTCTCTACTACTTTGTCCCCTTTATCCTGAGCTGAGATGATCTTGCCGCCGAGTCTTGCTGCGAGGTCAGAAACTTTAATTGCACCCATTAAAGGGTCTCTTGCAATGGATCCCAGTACCTTGATGTTATTTCTTTCAAGGAAAGGGATAAGCATTGAGTTGAGTTCTTCGTTAAAGTAGGGGGGAATATCATTGAGGATGGCTCCAAACATGTTTTCACCGAGGGCATCCTTGAGAACTGTAATGTAATCGTAGTTGAGTTCTTTATTATAACGATCAATGACTATGGTCTTCAAGTCTAAAGATTTGGCTACGTTTACTCCGTCCAGGCCGCAGTATTTTCCTGAATACATGCTCCCTGAGCCGGAAACTATCATAATATCCTTGCCCTGACTGAGTTCTTGATAGTTTTTTTTAATCACAGGCAGCAGATCGTCACATTCTCCCTTAAATGCCTTGACTTTAAAATCCTGGTCCACAAGCACAGGTGTAACCTTTGAAGGATCCTCAGATATAC
>JBHEPK010000118.1:0-6242 GCA_046260325.1 Desulfonatronovibrio sp. | reverse complement strand
ATCCATACCAGGGCCGCCCAGATAAGGCTTATGCTCTCGCCTGTAATCGGGGCAATGTTCATGGCTGTTTTCATGAAATACATCATAGGAGCTGAATCTGTTCCAGATCCGGCTTTTGTCCTTTTATCCGGCGGCCTTCTTTACGCTGCAGTATTTATGGTGACTGAACCAATCAGCGCTCCCAAAACACCCCAGACCCAGTGGATCTATGGAATTTTCATTGGAATGATGATCGTTCTCTTAAGGTATGAAGGAATATTCACCGGAGCTGTGGCCTTTTCCATTCTTCTCGGCAATATGCTGGCTCCTTCTCTGGATCTATGGAAAAAAAGGCTCAAATCAGGGAAAGCCAAAGCATGAAAAAAGACAGTACAGCATATACTATTTTTTTTATCTTAAGCCTTACCCTGTTTTTTGGGGCAGGCGTGTCTCTGGTCCATCACCTGACCAAGGATATGCTGGCTGAAAATGAACTCATGCATCTTAACCGGACTCTGATCAAAGCCTTTGATTTGGAGGTCCGTGGAAATAATGCTGCAGATTATCTTGAAACTGTGGAAAATAAACTGAATCTTAGTAAAGTTGTTTTTGAAAACAGGGAATGGGATATCTATACTTTAAAAGACCAGAAGCCTTCACCAGTGGGATTTATTTTTAAAGGACGCGGGATCTGGGATGTAATAAACGGAATAATTGTTCTTGAGCACGATCTTGAAAAAATGCTCAGCTTAGAATTTCTGGAACAGCATGAAACACCAGGACTCGGAGCCAGGATTGAGGAAGAAGGGTTTAAAGAAAAATTCAAGGGATTGAAAATCCAATGGGATAATCCAAAAGATAAGCGAATAATCATTGGAACAACTGCCGAGCCTGATCCTGAAAACCAGGTTGATTCCATAACCGGCGCCACCCAGACATCCCAAGCCTTGATGGTTTCCATTAACCAGCAGTTAGACACGTTCAAACGTTTGATTAAGGAAAATCAGATCATAGCGGATTATTGATCATGGCAGACACACCAAAAAAAATACTTATGCAGGGCGTATTTTCTGAAAACGCCGTGTACCGTCAGGTTCTGGGAATCTGTTCGGCTCTTGCCGTGACCAATCTTCTGACTAATACTCTGTTTATGTGTGTTGGAGTCATCTTTACCACTGTCATGTCCAATATAACTGTGTCTGTCCTGCGTAATCATATCCCCAAAAGGGTGCGCATGATTACCCAGGTACTCATTATTGCCAGTTACGTCATGATGGTGGACATTGTTATTAAAGCCACCAGTCCGGATATACACAGGTTTATCGGTCCATACGTCGGACTGATTATTACTAATTGTATTATCATGGGCAGAGCTGAAGCTTTTGCCTCCCAGAACAAACCCTGGCCGTCATTCTGGGATGGCCTGGCTGCCGGCCTTGGCTACTCCATGGTTCTCATTGCCATTGCTCTGGTCCGTGAGCCCCTGGGATTTGGAACTATCCTGGGAATGGATCTTCCAGGTAAAGATATCTGGTGGTATCAATGGACCATTATGGTTATGCCTCCAGGAGCATTTTTCATGTTAGGGATTCTGACCTGGATCGCCAGGGCAAGACTCGTAAAGGAATAACTGAAGAACACTATGGAACCAAATATAGATAGCGGATTTTTAAGCGCAACCTTGCTGATTTTCCTTTCAGCAGCCTTTACCAACAATATTCTGCTGGCCAGGTTCCTGGGGATGTGTTCAGTGCTGGGCGTATCCAAAAAAGTGGATACCAGCATGGGACTGGGCGTGGCTGTTATCTTTGTGACCACAGCAACAGCAGGCATCAACTATCTTGTTTACAACTATCTCCTTATACCATTGGAACTGGAATATCTGAGGCTCATCACCTTCATTGTGATCATTGCCTCATTTGTGCAGCTTGTTGAAATGATTGTGGAACGGGTATCTCTGGTTCTTTATAACGCCCTGGGCATTTTTCTTCCTCTTATTACTGTAAACTGCGCCATCCTCGGTGTATCATTGTTTATGATCGGCCAGCCCTATTCTTTTCTGGAAGCTCTATCCTTTGGTGCCGGCAGCGGATTTGGCTGGTTTCTGGCCATTATGCTCATTGGTGGAATCAGGGAAAAAATTAATGAAAATGCCTTGCCCAAAGGACTGGCCGGTCCTGGTATAACTCTGATTGTTATCGGAATAATGGCCCTGGCCTTTGTGGGCTTTTCCGGAATGATAAGTATCTGACAGGAAACATTCTTATATGCTTACTTCCATTTTAACCGCTCTTGTCTTCCTGGCATCAACCACACTTATCCTGTCCCTGCTGCTTATAATCGCAGAAAAATGGATACTGAATTATGGACCATGCACCATTGATGTTAACAGCGGTCAGAAAGTCATAGATATCCAGGGCGGATCCAGTCTTCTAAATTCACTGTCAGAAAATGAAATCTTTATTCCTTCTGCCTGCGGCGGCAGGGGGAGCTGCGCCTATTGCAAGGTCAAGGTTACAGAAGGGGGAGGCCCTTTAAGCCCCATTGAAGAGCCTTACCTTTCTGAACAGGAGATAAAGGATAATATCCGCCTGTCGTGCCAGGTAAAGGTCCGTGAAGATGTAAAGATTAAAATTCCTGATGAGCTTTTTAATGCCCGACGATTCAAGACCATAACTGCCTCGAAAAAAATGCTTACCTATGATATTCTGGAACTTGGCTTTGATCTTATTGAGCCAGAGGAAATAGAATTCTTTGCTGGCCAGTACATCCAGCTGGAATCTCAGGAATACAAGGGAATGGATTCTGTAATCAGGGCTTATTCCATCTCATCTTTGCCCTCTGAAAAGGGAAAAGTTGAGTTGGTTATGCGCCGGGTTCCTCAAGGAATATGTACTACATGGGCCTTTGATCATCTCAAGGAAGGACAGGAAGTTTTTTTAAGCGGCCCATACGGAGAATTTAAGCTTCAGGATACTGAGGCCCCGGCAATATTTATTGCCGGAGGAAGCGGAATGGCTCCCATCTGGAGTATCCTTCGCCACATGCGTGAAAAAAACATCAACAAAAAATCCTATTATTTCTTCAGCGGCCGGATTTATGATGATCTATTTTTCACTGACGAACTTTTCAATCTTGAAAAACATCTATATGATTTCAAGTATGTTCCCTGTCTGACCCGGGAACCTGAGGATTCATCCTGGAAAGGAGAAAGAGGCAGGATTCCGGATATTTTACCCAAATACGTCCCTGATGCTCAAGAATATGAAGCATATTTATGCGGTTCATCCGCACTTATTGAAGCCTGCTGCAGCAAACTGAGCAAGCTGGGACTCAAAGACGAAAAAATGTATTTTGATAAATTTGAGTAAGGCTTTACAATGAAACGAGCACCTCAAGATAAAAGACTCATGGAGAGTCTGAGACCTTCAAAATTC
The DNA here is from genome assembly GCA_046260325.1 of Desulfonatronovibrio sp. Taxonomy (GTDB): domain Bacteria; phylum Desulfobacterota; class Desulfovibrionia; order Desulfovibrionales; family Desulfonatronovibrionaceae; genus Desulfonatronovibrio. Next base: position 2,826 of record JBHEPK010000118.1, on the reverse strand, counting down.
TCAGCTTGTGGTTTTATGGGTGATGATCCCAGAAATCTGGAAGAAGTCATATCTGATGACGCTTCCACCATGGAAAGGCTTGGCAGGAGCAGACAGGATATAGTCCAGACTCTTAACAAAATATTCAAGGCAGCTGAAAGTAAGCTGGGCGACCCGGTTCCAATCGCCAAGGACCTCATTGCTGAATATATCCCTTGCCGCGGTAAAATTCCATCTCCTTTTCCCGGGGAAGGAGCATTTGCCAAAAATATGGTCCAAGTGACATCAAACCATGGAAATGTAAAATTCTACATCACGCCCCTATCCATCCATCTCATTGATAAACACGGCTTTTTTCAGGGTAAGGGTTCACCCTTCCGTTTAGAGCCTGAATATATTGCCAGCCTGTCAGAAAAAAAATCTACAAAGTAACTTTGATTCTTCTTTTGCCATGACCAAAAGACATTTTTTACTTCATTTTCCCGCAATAATATTATCTCTTGTCCTTCTAATCTCTTGTTCTGAAAAACCCAGGGAAGATCATATTCTATCAGGGTGGACCATGGGAACTTACTACAGAGTAACCTTAATGCAGATCACCCCTGAACAGGCAGATTCAGCTCAAAAGAAAATCAACAGCATCCTGGATAAAGTTAATCAAAGCATGTCTGTCTTTGAACCAGATAGTGAAATTTCCAGATTCAATGAGATTCCGGCTGGACGAAAACTTTGTGTATCACCAGGTTTTACAGAAATCATGCGCATTTCATTCAAAGTATATGAGATGACAGATAAGTTATTCGACCCTTCAGCAGGTCCACTTATTGAACTTTGGGGGTTTGGTACAGACATGAACATTCAGGATATTCCTGATCAAAGAAAAATCAGCAAAGTCCTGCCTGCTGTAGGAATGAATAAAATTTCAATGGATGAAAAAGGATGCCTCATAAAAAGCCATCCTGATACTAAGCTGAACTTATCTGCTGTAGCCAAGGGATATGCAGTGGATCTCATTGCCAGGGCAATGGAAGATCTCAACATTTTGTCATACCTGATTGATATCGGGGGAGATATGTATGCTGGACAGGCAAAGCCGGATGGCACAGCCTGGAAGATCGGCATCAGCGCCCCACTGCCCCAGGCCGGTGCTGATGATTATATTGAAACCGTTAAAATAACCAACCAGGCCTTGGCTACCAGTGGAGACTACCGCAACTATTTCATAAAAGACAATATAAGATACAGCCACATAATTGATCCCACCACAGGCTATCCCGTCCGCCAGGATATCGTCAGCGCAACTGTAAAAGCAGACAGTTGCGCCCTGGCCGATGCCCTGGCTACTGCCATGCTTATCATGAACAAAGATCAGGCTCTGCAGCTCAGTGCAGAGTCAGAACAACTTGAAGTCCTGCTCATTCAAATGGGCCGGAATGAGGAAATATCCATCCATTCCAGCCCTGATTTTAACTGAAATTCGCCACAACTTGCGACCTAAGTCAAAAGACTAAATATCCATTCCCCACTTTTTCAGCAGCTTCATGCCGCCGTAAACATTCAAAGTATTATTGAATCCATGTTTCCTGAGCTTGAGCTGGGATTCATAAGAACGGCCGCCAGTATTACAGAGCAGAATAATTTTATTTGCCTGGGGCATCTTGTCCAGATTCTCTTCCATGGACTCATTGGGAATACTCTTCCATTTATCCGGATATTTTTCCAGCAACTCAAGAGCGTTTTCAACATCGCGACAGTCAAGAAAGACAACATCTTCATTGTCCCTGCCTTCCCATATTCTGGCGAACTCATCCGGACCAACACCCACATTCCTGCCCATAAGTATATTCTCAGCCGTGTGTCCCAGGTTGTTCAGGATATCCATTGCTGAATTAAATGGCGGTGAGTAGGCCAGTTCAATATTGCTGATATCCTTTGTGGTTGGCTTTTGAGGAAGAATAACCGCCACTGAATCAATTCTGCCTTTGAGACTGTCGCCATTAGTGCTTAAACCCTGAATACCCAGGACCCGTCCTGTCCCCTTTTCACAAACCATTTCCAAAATCATAAGGTCTTTTTCCGGATAAAAATGTGACTTATCAAACTGAACCACAAAGGCTTTGATGACTTCAAACCCTTCTCTTAAGGCAGATTCATAGCTCAATCCGGTTCCAGCCACACCATGATCAAAAAGTTTAACCACAAATGATCCCGTAGCCCCTGGAAATGTATCCTCACCTCCTGCCAGGTTGGTTCCGATAACCCTGCCCTGCCTGTTGGCCATTGAACCCAAGGGAAAGTATCCTGGTTTGTCTGTAATCAGATTTTTGATTTCCACGCAATCACCGCCGGAATAGATGTCTGGATCTGATGTTCGCATGCACTCATCAACAATAATACCGCCCTTTTCAGATACTTTTATCCCGGCCTGAACAGCTATGGATGAATTTGGAACAACTCCCGTTGCCATGATCACCAGATCAGCATCCAATTCTCTTTTGTCTGTCCGCACTTTTTCAACTTTACCCTGACCGGTGAATTCCAGAACCTTTTCATCAGTATAAAAAGTCACCCCGTTATCTTCCATAACCTTTTGGGACATCCGGGCCATATCAGCACTTACAAAGCCAGGCAGTATCTGGGGAGCAATTTCTACAACCGCTGTTTCAATACCCCACAGATCAGTCAGAGCTTCCGCCATTTCCAGACCAATAAAACCTGCCCCCACAACTATGGCTTTTCCAACAGCACCCTTGCTGATTCTTTCCCGTATTTGGATGGCTTCCTCCAGTCCGGAAACAGTAAATATATTATCAAGGTCAATCCCCGGCAGAGGTATCTTTCTGGGAC
>JBHEPK010000117.1:0-6411 GCA_046260325.1 Desulfonatronovibrio sp. | reverse complement strand
GGATAACGGAGAAGGTGTACCAGATGACATGAAGCAGTCAATTTTTGATAAATTTTTCCGAATGCAGAAGGACGTCAATATCCAGGGAACAGGAGTTGGGCTTTATATCTGCGGACGCATCGCAGACATGCTGGGCGGCAAAGTCTGGGTAGAAAACGCAAGTCCCTGCGGAAGCAGATTCTGTGCAACAATGTTTTCCAGAGAGGACAATAATGATCAGTAATGAAGATTATATACTAATAGTTGATGATATCGGGCCGGCCAGACAGACAGTGATTAATATTCTCAAAGTCTTAGGATACACCAATGTTATAGAGGCTGCAAACGGCAGGGATGCCCTGGATAAAATCCAGTCCAACCAGGAAATAAAACTGGTGATTTCAGACTGGAAAATGCCGGTCATGAGTGGCATTGACCTCCTGACCCAGGTCAGAAACAGCGATAAAAGGGCCAATCTGCCCTTTTTACTTCTCACCTCCAAAAATGATGTAGAAGATGTGGCCCTGGCCTCTGATCTCGGTGTGACCGGGTACATGGTCAAACCTCTGGATATAAAAACATTCAAGAGTAAGCTTGATTCTTTAACAGCCAGCTCCCCGGCTTCAGACCTCACAAAAATAATAGAAGAAAAAAACAGGCTCTGTGCTGATAGTAAATTTAAGGAGGCTGGGAGACTTCTTCTTGAATTCATGCAAAAAAATCCTGAGTTTGAATCAAGAATCTGCTTTGAGATGGGCCTAATTCTTGAACAGGAACATAAATGGGCTGAAGCACAAAAAATGGCTGAGAGAAGTTTAAAAAAGAATCCTGTCATGGGCAAAGCCTGGTACCTGAGAGCCAGAATGCAGGCATATCAGGAAAACTGGGATCAGGCCTTAAAAAGTATTCAGAAAGCCATCGAACTCAGTGGACAGAATATTGACTATCGAATATTTCAAGGCCAGGCATATCTTGCTGGCAAACAGTTTGTTCAGGCCAGAGCAAGTTTTAATACTGCCCTTAACCTGGCCCCCAAAGATAGTGAGCTCAAGGAATCAATCTGCAATATTTATCTTGAACATGACCATGTTAATCAGTTCATAAAAGATTTTGAAGCAATGCTTTTCCCTTCCCTGTCCGGAGATACCTTGAACAACCTGGCTGTAGCCGTGAGAAAACGAGGCAATCTCGGTGATGCACTGGAATTATACAGACAGGCTCTGAAAAAAGATAAAGACAACCCCAAAATCCTCTATAACGCTGCCACTGCCCAGGATAAGGCTGGCAATAAGGCTGCGGCCCTGAAATACCTCACCCGCGCCCTGCAGATTAAACCGGAATTTTATGAAGCCGAATCCATGATGTCCAGGCTTACAGGATGAATTTCAATTTTGCAGTTTTAATTCTCAACTTAAACTACTTCACATTAAATACTGAACATTCAAATAATTTATGATGCACCTCGCAGCTCGAATAGATCTGGACACTCTGAAAAAAAACATTGCTCTGGTTAGACGGCATATACCTGACACCATCAAAATAATGGGTGTTGTCAAATGCAACGCCTATGGACATGGCCTGATTCAGACATCCAAGGCCATGGCTGAATCAGGGGTTGATTGCCTGGTAGTTTCCGGATTAACCGAAGGAATAAAACTCAGAAAATCCGTCATCAACTGCCCGGTACTTGCCTTAAACGATCCTCTTTACCCCTCTTTAAAACACGCTCTGGAATATAATCTGAGCCTGACAGTGGCTGACGCAGATTTTGCCATGAGACTTGCTGCCTGCAAGCCTGAAGCTGACCAGAAATTTCGGGTTCACATCAAGGTGGATACCGGCCTGGGCCGATTTGGGGTTTCCCCTGATCAGGCTGAGGAGATCATGGCCATGCTCGACCGCATCCCTCATATTCAGGTAGACGGAATTTACAGCCATCTGGCCTGCTCCTTTCAAGACGATGCCCGAAGCAACGCATTTACAGAAAAACAGCTCCGGATTTTTGACGACCTGCTTGACAGCCTTGAAAAATCAAACCTGATGCCGGACATGGTTCATCTGGGCAGTTCCACAGGACTGCTTGGTTTTCCTGACAAAGTCTGTAGTAGAAAGCTGAATGCACTGCGCATAGGCACCCTCTTTTACGGATATGCCGAAAGAGTTCATGGCTGGGAGACAGAGCCAACTCCAATAGCTCAAGTCACATCCAGAATCATTCAGGTCAGGGACGTGCCCGATAAATCTTATGTCGGCTACCACTGCTCCCATCAGATGGAAAAAGACGGCCGGATTGCAGTCATGCAGTGCGGTTTTGATCAGGGGCTGCATGCTGCACTGCCCGGAAAATTGCTCCCTGTGGTACATGGCAGAAAATCCCCTCTACTTGGCAAACCGGCTCTGGCCCAGAGCATGCTGGATGTCAGCCATATACCTGAAGCAGCGCCAGGCAGTGAGGTTATCCTGGCAGGACCTGGCATAAATCTATACCAGGCAGCCCAAAGCACAGGCAAGGGTATCTGGGAAGTCCTGTTGCCCCTTTTGAAAAATGCCGAAAAAACTTATACTTATGGCGAGGAAGTCTTATGCGCAGAAACCAGAGCATAATCATCCCGGCCATTGTCATTCTTTTCTTCTCTTTAACGTTTATGGTGGCCCTGATTTCCAGCTCTTTTGAAAAGATCTTTGTTTCTTCCCAATTAACCAAATATGCAGTTCCGCAAAAGGATTTCAAACGAAAAATTGAAGCCTCTCTGCGTTTTGGAAAACCTCTGGACAAACTTTTTGGGATTGAGAAGGAAATGAAGGAATATGCTGCCATGTATGATGATCTAACTAACATCGAGATCTATGATGCTGGACAAAACCTGATTTACAGCATTCATCCCCTGCCCGAAGATTATCCTGAATTAAGTGAAATAGCTGGCAAGAAAATTGATTCACCCGACCCATCCATGGAAATCATGGATACCAATGATAATTATCTGATCATCCTGCCTTTGACAGGTCCTGCAGAAACCTGGATGGGAACAACAGCCTCCAGCGGAGCCCTGGTTGGCAACCTGGTGTTTTCATTCCACAAACATGCAATAAAATCCGAGGTCCGGGATTTCTGGGGAAAAAGGCTGATGCTTGGTGCAATGATTGCAATCTTTGCAGGAGTAATGCTTTTCAGATTGCTCTCAAATATACCCAGACTCAATACCCATGAATTGCGCAAACTTATCTTCTTCCGGGTTCTCTTGGTAATCATTCTGACCCAGGCAGCTTTCGCAGGCATCAGCATATATCAATTCCACAATGATCATGTCCAGCTGGTTAAGGAAAAGGTTCAGGCCCAGCTTGACCTGCTAAAATCTGATATGGAACGTGTCCTGGCAACTGGAATCGGTCTGGACCGGATTGCCAGGATGGATGACTTTCTGCTGGGAATAATTGAAACCAATCCTGAAGTTGCCTCCATGCAAGTCTTGGACAATGCGGGAAATATTAAGGCTTATGCTTCCAAAGAAACTCTTGAAGATATCTCAGGCCCGGAGGACAGAAAATCACATGAAGACCTGTGGATAGCAGTACCTTTGAAAAAGATCACCGATGATTCGGTTATAGGAGAAATCAGGGCGGTCTTAGACAAATCTCCTATGAGAAAACTTATCAGCAAACTGCTTCTGGATTCACTGACCATTGCCCTTATTGCTTCGCTGTTCATTGTGGAACAGATATACTTCATGGTTTCTCGTATCCGCAGAAAAAAAAGAGATCCCAGTGAAGCCGGCACTGACCAGGATGTCCTTGACAAGCTGATGCTGGCCAGGTTTGCTGCTTTTGTCTTTCTGCTGGCCTTTGCCATGCCCATGTCTTTTGTGCCCCTTCAGATGCGCGAACTATACACACCCATTCTGGGTCTACCAAGGGATGTAATTCTGGGATTGCCTATCTCCTTGGAAATGCTCTGCGCTCTCGGGGCATCTCTTGCTGCCGGTGCAGTGGCAGACAAACGCGACTGGCGTACCCCCTTTGTCCTGGGAATACTGGTGACTTCCACAGGATTATTCTTCAGTGCCCAGGCCAGTACTGGAGTAATCTTTATCCTGGCCAGAGGCGTGTGTGGACTGGGTTACGGGCTTTCCTGGATGGCCCTGCAGAACTTTCTTTTTACCAATTGTACCCCCACCACAAGGGCCAGAGGCAGCTCCCACTTTGTAGCCGGACTTTTTTCCGGACATATCTGCGGCACAGCCCTTGGCGCCATGCTGGCTGAGCGCATAGGTTATTCACCAGTATTTTTAATTGGCATGATCGTAGCCCTGGCTTCCTTAGTATTCTTTATGTTTTTCATGAGAGATCTTAAAGGACAGGCTGTTTCAGTGCCTTCGGCTGTTTCAATAAAAGTCAGCTCCCTAAGAAATTTTATAACCGACCGTAATGTATTTGCCCTCATATTCTTCTGCATTATCCCCTTTTCCATCTGCCAGGTAGGCCTGCTCTTTTTTGCCACACCCCTTTATTTAAATGAGCTTGGGATCAGCCAGTCTGATATTGGCAGGGTGCTTATGATCTATGGTCTGTCAGTTGTTTATCTGGCCCCTCAATTAAGCAAAATCGTGGACCGCAGAGAAAACAAGAAACCGTTCATTGTGGCTGGAGGACTTCTCGGAGGATTAGGCCTCAGCCTGCTCTACGTACACCAGGGTTTCTTAGTGATAGTCATTGCAATCTTTCTCCTGGGCCTGGCCAGCAGCATCGGGAGTTCTGCCCAGACAGCATTCGCCTTGAAGCTCGAAGCAACCAGAGACCTCGGGGTGGGCAAAGCCATGGCCATTCAGAGGGCAGCCGACAAACTGGGGCAGATGCTTGGCCCTCTAACTCTTGGCGCGCTTATGTCTGGAATATCCATTTCTCAGGGACTGGTGGTGCTTGGACTTGGCTATATGGTGCTCTCTATTCTTTTCCTTCTCATGGTCAGAGAAGGCTCCCTGGAAAAAAAATGACCACATTGAGCGATCCTGTTACTTTTCCCTGCATAGGTGTTGAGCTTGAGATGCCCACAGCCCATGTTCAGACCGGCCAGACTCATCCAGTTGGTCCTTTTTTTCGCAATCTGCAGCAGATCAGAGAATTGCGGGGACAAAAGGGAAAACTGCTTGAATATAATGGCAGGGATTATGGATTAGAATTTACAGGCGGCCTGCACTCCATTGACAACGGTTTTAACAACCTTGAGAGTTCCCTTGGACCTGTCCCGCAGGGAGATGAGGGCTTGAACCAGCTGCACAGCCTGATCAGCTCAGAGCTTAAGGATATTTCCACTGCCCTGGACCGGGAAAATGCCATGGTCATAAACTTCAGCGAACATCCTGACGTTCAAATCAGTCAGGAATTCTACACTTCTGTCCGGGCGCCGCGCTCCATCTATGAATACCAGGTGGGTTACCGCGGGTGGAACCATATGTCCGGATTTGATGCCAAGGCCCAGAACAGCCCAAGCACTGAAATAGATCTTGAAAACGCCATTCTCGGATTCAATTGCCTAATAGGTCTTGCCCCGGCATTTATTGCCCTGTACGCTAACAGTCCATTTGAGGAAGGCAGGGTTACTGGATTCAAGGAAAACAGGCTCAGCATCTGGGCCAGACAAATGAATTGCTCCAGAATGCCGGGTGACAACAAGCTGCACCAGGCTCCAGCCAAACCTCTTCGCAACCTGGCCGACTATCTCAAGTGGATGTTTGGACCGGGAACAAGTATGTGGTTTGTGTCAGAAGCTGACCATATCAAAAACCCCCTGCATATGTATCTGATCCCCCAGGATCCGCCGTTACTGGACTTTCTTCGGTCCGGGCCATGTCAGGGAAAATCTTTTTTCCACAATGCTGAAAAAACGATTGTTCCGGATATCCGGCACCTTGTTTATCACCAGTTTACTCAATATACCGACTGCAGGGTGCGCTACGCGTTGAAAAACCATGGACCTGACCTGGGCGAATTTATAGATGTTCTGGACAATAATCCAGACAAACTGGAAGAATTTCTAACTCCCTTTGTTAATTTTTGCTATCTTGAAGGACGGGCTGCAGGGGCTAACTATCCGGACGCATATCTTGCGGGATTAGACCAGCGAAGCATTTCCCGGTCACTTGTTATTTCACCAGGCGCACTCCAGTACGGGCTGTTGAGAAATCTTCACCAGACTGCCATGCTCGTGAAAAAATATCGTTGGACTGATCTTTTAAGCCTGCGGAATGAAGCTGCCAAAAACGCTCTGAAGGGCGAATATAATGGGATAAAAATCAAAGACCTCTGCAGGCAGGTTGTGGAAACAGCAGCACAGGGGCTTGGCCATGACCAGCAATGGATGCTGGATTATCCGTTATGGGTTTTGCAGACCGGAAAGACTGGCGCAGACCGCGCACTGGATCGTATAGACAGCATGAC
>JBHEPK010000116.1:6056-6420 GCA_046260325.1 Desulfonatronovibrio sp. | reverse complement strand
CTGCCTCTGCCATTGGTCAGAGCAGGCTCATGCATGCCTATGATGAGGTGTTTGGAAGGTATAAAAAAGTTTCAGCCCAGATTCTTTTGACCAAGGAAGACCTGATCAGCAGGGAGCGTTTTATTAATGCCCGCAACACACTGCTTCAGCTTCTCAAGTGGAAAGTAATTCCCATAATAAATGAAAATGATACGGTAGCTGTTCAGGAGCTCAAGTTTGGAGATAATGATGCCCTGTCTGCTCTGATTCTTAACTTAGTGGAGGCTGACCTTTTTATCAACCTGACTTCAGCTGAGGGCGTATTCATGGATAATCCTGAAGAAAACCCACTGGCTGAAAAAGTATCCTGTATCGAAGATATTAA
>JBHEPK010000116.1:0-5986 GCA_046260325.1 Desulfonatronovibrio sp. | reverse complement strand
GACATAATGTGTCAGGGCAAAACAAAACAGGGCAGCGGAGGTATGTTCAGCAAGCTTTTGTCCGCCAGGAAGGCTGCCCAGATTGGTGTGCCCACTCTTATTTTATCAGGTAAAGAGAGATTCTGCCTTGAAAAGGCATTTGATGGTCAGGACACAGGCACATGGATTCTACCTTGCCGTAAGGTTATTTCCAGCAGAAAATTCTGGATAGCCTATAATCTTGAACCAAATGGCGAGCTGGTTATTGACTCGGGAGCAGCAAGGGCAGTTTTTGAGCGCGGCAAAAGTCTTCTTCCTGCGGGGATTGTCCAGGTTAATGGAAGCTTTGGTAAAGGGGATCTGGTAAAGATTATTGAAAAGAATGCTTCCAGAAGTCCAGCTGTGGGTCTATCCAATTACAACTCTTCAGATTTGAATTTGATTATGGGGAAAAAGTCTTCTGAGATTAATGAGCTTCTCGGTGAATGTCTTTATCCAGAGGCAATTCATAGAGATAATCTCCTGTTGGAAGCCATTGGATTATGAATCAATCTGCAGGGAATAAAAGCATCCTTTCTGAACCTATGGAATTCAGAACTGCAGTATCACCGCTTCTTACTCTGACCGGAATTTTTTTTCTTAATTTCTTAACCAGAATTATTCTTTCTCCTTTTCTGGTATATATCAGTGAAGAGTTCAGCCTGAGCAAGGCCCAGGCAGGAGAACTGTTTCTGCTCCTTTCACTTGGCTACAGTATTGCCCTGTTCTGTTCAACTTTTATATCCTCAAGAATAAGCCATAGATCCGTAGTCATAATATCAGCACTGGGAATCGGGGCAGCTCTATGCCTTGCAGCTTTAAGTCCTTCAGCATTCTGGCTTAGAACCAGTCTGTTTATTGCAGGTCTTTTTGGTGGACTGTATTTTCCATCAGGATTTGCCCTGCTTACGTCTCTGGTTTCCCCCAGCAACTGGGGGAAGGCCATAGCCATCCATGAAATTGCTCCTAATCTAAGTTTTATTACAGCACCTCTGCTGGCTGAATTATTTATCAGAACAGGTCTCGGATGGCGCTGGATGCTTTTGGCAATAGGTGTTTATGCCCTGGTGGCATTTTTTCTTTTTATCAGATTCTGTAAGTGCGGGGATGACATAAGTCTTGCTCCTAATCCAGCATCCTATAAAAAAATATTAATTAAGCCGGCATTCTGGGTCATCGTTTCTTTCTTTATTCTGGCCATAGGTTCCACCCAGGGTGTGTTTTCCCAGACTCCCATGTATCTTGTTACTTCGACCGATATTAATCCCGAGTGGGTAAACTATCTTTTGTCTCTATCAAGGATATCAGGAATATTTCTGGTTTTCTGGGCTGGATATCTCGTTGATAACTTAGGTGTAAACAGGGCTTTGTTTATTTTTATGGGCCTTACCGGGTTATCCACCATGGCCCTGGGTATTATTTCCGGTACATGGCTTGTGGCTGCGGTAATAATCCAGCCAACCATGGCCAGCTGTTACTTTCCTGCAGGTTTTGCAGCCTTGTCCATTTCTTTTCCAGCAGAACAAAGACCCATTGCAATCTCGTTGATTGTTCCCTGTGCAGTGCTGGTGGGTGGAGGATTGATTCCAACAATGCTTGGCTATTTCGGGGATAAGGATATGTTTGCCACGGGCTTTATATTACTGGGATTTATTATCAGCGTTAGTGTCATGGCAATTAGATTTCTTCCTGAAAAAGGTAAAGACCAGTAATCAGATCCTTTTGGAAAGTCTGTTTTCCAAGCCTCCAATGAGTTTGGAGCAGGTGAAGGTCAGGCAAAAGTAAAGCAGAGTGATGGTAATCCATATCTCAAATGTTTTATAAGTGGAAGCCATAAGTTCCATTCCCTGAAAGGTAAGTTCCTGAATGGAAATTATTGAGACTATGGCAGAATCTTTAATTGTGGAGATAAATTGTCCAGCGAGAGGCGGCAGAGTCCTCTGAATGGCCTGGGGAAGAATAATCAGACGCATCTGTTGTCCCCGGTTGAAACCAAGTGCAGCGGATGATTCCCATTGTCTTCTGGGAATAGAATTGATTCCCCCCCGGATGATTTCAGCGATATATGCAGCCTCATATATAGATAGCGTTATTACCGCAGATATGAATGATGGGAATTGTCCAGCCGGCGCAAAAAGGAAAGTTAGTGTGTTTTGGGTAGTTTCAGAGCGGTTGCGGAAGAATTCTTCCACTTCCAGGGCAGGCATGATCTGGTCGCTGACAAAGAAATAAAAAATAAAGATGAGCACAAGAGGGGGAATGTTTCTGATAACCTGCACATAGCTGAACCCGAGAAGTTTCTGAAGAAGGTTGGTGCTTGTCCGGAACAGACCAATTATTGTTCCAATGATTAAAGCCAGAAGGGTAGCCCAGATGCTCAGCCTTATGGTGGTGAAAAAACCCTGAATGAGCATTCCTGGAACCCATGATTCAGTATTTTCATTATATCTGAATATATACTGGAAAATTACTGACCATTCCCAATTATAATCCAGTCCTTTCATGACTCGCAGATAAAGAAATGTCCCCGTAAAAAGAAGCAGTATTACAAGGGTTACGTCAAGGGCAGTTGGTCTGTATCTCTCGGTGGGCAATTATGACGATTCCTTATTCTTAGGATTCTGGTATTGGTCAATGAGAGATTTGGCTTTCTGAACAAGGCGGGAGACTTCAGGTTTTGAGACCTGGTCATCTGCTCCAACGGATTCCCCTTTATGCCTGAGTCTTTCACTGATTAAAGAAGAGAAAAGTATTACAGGCAGTAACTGCATGGCAGGGTCAGTCTTGATTCTTTTGGTCAGGTTGAGGCCGTCAACAAAGGGCATTTCTATGTCTGAAATCACAATTTGCACAAATGAAGTCAGATCTTTTTTTTCCGATGCAGCAGCAGCCTTTAGTTTTTCCAGTTTATCCCAGGCTTCCTGTCCATTTTTGTATTTAATCACTTTGAATCCGGCTTTTTCCAGAAGATCGCCCAGCATATTCCTGATCAATGTGGAATCGTCAGCAATAAGAGCGGTGAATTTTTCAGAAGTGGTCCAGTCAATATTTTCATCCAGCTTCAATCCTGCCTCGGGATTTAATTCAGCAATAATTTTTTCAAGATCAATGATAAAAACAATCCTGTCTTCAATTTTAACCACACCAGTTATGCTGTTGGAACTGAACCTGTCTGTATAAGAATCAGGTGCTTCTACCTCTTCCCAGCTCAGACGATGAATTCTTGTTACCCCTGAAACCAGGAACCCGTTAATCTGGTTGTTGAATTCAGTAACAATTACCTTGTCTTTTTCATCATGGGCAGAATTTTTACCCATCCACTTGGATAGATCTATTAAAGGAATAATTTTTGAGCGCTGGTTAAACGCACCAAGAACGCATGGGTGGGAAAGATTGGGCATTTCAGTAACAGATGGACGGTTAATGATTCTCAGTACCTTGGAGACATTTACACCATAATATCCGAGATAATCATCAGTATTATTGTTATTTTCCCTCAGAAAAAATTCTACTATTTCCAGTTCATTTGTACCTGATTCAAGGAGGATACGTGTCTGGGCCATTTTTGTGCTCCATAATAACTAATTGGTTAACAAATCGTCCCTGGCCTTCTAAGTAACTTAAGGCGAATAGGCAACCAATTCATCTATTTATACTTTTGCCATACAGATTGCTTCGTTCGCTACGCTCTCTCGCAATGACAGGTGTTGCGTAACCACACCTGTGGCTGTAAGCTGTCATTGCGAGCGAGTCTTCGAGCGCGGCAATCTCTCTCGCGCTGAGGTAATTTAAAGTTACTTGCAGGTTTGATCCCGGTCCGCCCGGGTGGGACGCTTACAATTGACTGGTTACTGTAAAACCTGAAGCGAAAATTGCCTGACAGGCAGTTGAATAAGGACTTTTTCAGCACCCTGACGGGTTTCAACAAGCTGTTGTATGCGAATTATCTCGAATTTATAATATCTTTCAACTCATGATATACTTTATTTATGGTATCGTCAGGGGTTGATGCTCCGGCAGTAAGCCCGAAGCTTGAATAAGCTGTCAACTTCAATGGATCAAGGTCCTGTTCAGTTTCTATGTGAATACATGCAGGGCAATGTTCATTTGCTACTTTATGCAGCCTTCTGGTGTTGCCGCTGGTTTTTCCTCCCACCACAATCATGCACTGAACCTTGCGGGCAATTTCTATGGTTTCTACCTGTCTGTTTTTGGTAGCATCGCAGATAGTATCCAGGACTATAAGTTCATGGTCCAGTTCATTCTTGAGATATTTGGATATTTCTTTGAACTGTTCTCTGTCTTGTGTTGTCTGGGCAGCAAGACAGTAATGTTTGTTTTTTTCAAGGTTAAATGTTTTGAGTTCTGCAAAAGATTCAAATAGATACGCATTGGAATTGGCGTAGCTCATAAGTCCTTTGACCTCGGGATGGTCTGGTTCTCCGTAAAGCAGAAGACAGTCGGTGTTTTTGCTGTTTTTATTAATTAGCACCTGAGCTTTTTTGACTTTGGGGCAGGTTGCATCAATTATTCTAATATTCTTATTATTGAGATGTTTTTCGATTTCCATGGGGATACCATGGGCTCTAATGAGTACGATATCACCGGCTGAGGGCTCATCCAGGTTTTCGGTGATCTTTACTCCTTTGTGTTCATAGTGAGACAAAACCTGTGGATTATGGATAATCGGTCCGAAAGTGTATGTTGCCAGGTGCTCTTTCTCTTCCAGTGCCTTGTCAAGTTTACTGAGGGCAAGACTTACACCCATACAGAATCCAGCACTTTCAGCCAGCACAATATTTGAATCTGAAGACATTGTTTTCCTCTACATGAATATTTATCACAATGAAAGTCTCATTGAGACTGAAACCTCATATTTTTAAATCTATGCAAAAGGTTTGCAAAGGAGTATTTATGGTTAAGCAATTTGAGAAATAATATTCTCAATAGTCCTCCAGTCTTTACTCATGACAATGGCTTTTCGCAACTCTTTTGCTCCTGATGACTGTCTGATCATTCTGGGCAGTACCGTCCGCATTTTAAGAATGGCCTTGGGGGCAGGATAATATTCCTGATAATAGGTAATTGTTTTAAAACACATTTCCTTAAGATGTTTCATATCAGATGCGAAAGAGAAATCTTTCTGCAATAGCCTTATGTATTTTGTAAATATTGACGGGTCGTTGAGGGCGCCTCTGGCAAACATAATATTGTCAACGCCTGTCTGACTGACACAGTTGAGACCATCTTCAGCGCTAAAGAGATCTCCACTGGCAACAACAGGGATTGAACATGAATCCTTAAGTATTTTTAAGGCACTCCATCTGGCGGTTCCTCCAAATAATTGTGTGGCGGTTCGGGGATGAAGTGTAATCCATCCTATGCCGGAATTTTCAAGACGACCTGCCAGATCTGTATAGACCTGGTTATCCATATTCCAGCCCAGTCTTATTTTAATGCCCGAATTTCCTGATCCAGCAGCCTGAATCATTATATTGGCCATTTCCTCAAGCAAAGATATATTGTTCAGCAGGGCTGCTCCTGAACCTGTTTTGATGACTTTCTTAACTGAGCATCCGCAGTTCAAATCAAAATATTCATATCCCAAGTCTAATAAAATCTGCATGGCCTGATAAATAGTTTGTGGTTCACTGCCATAAATCTGAACAACAAGGGGATGATCTTCAGGAGAGGTTTTCAAAAGCTCAAGGGTATTTCGGGTTTGATAAACCAATCCCTTGGCACTGATCATTTCAGTAAATGCTGCAGCACATCCGTATTCTCTGCACAACAGCCTGAAAGGAAGATCAGAAAATCCTGCCAGAGGAGCAAGCCATGGTTTGTATGGGTTTATTGGCAGAAGCGAAGGATGGGCAGTTTGATTTTTTTTAGGATAAGTCGTCACTTTTTTCAGTATTTCCAGGGTCAGGCTAATTGAGTATGAGTTTTCTGTCTGTCAGGACGAATT
>JBHEPK010000115.1:302-6449 GCA_046260325.1 Desulfonatronovibrio sp. | reverse complement strand
GGCCCAGAAACTCATGGATCTTTCCAGACAGAAAGGACTCCCAGTTAAAATAAGACTTTGCGATACCATGGGCTATGGAGTTCCATATCCAGGCGCCTCTCTTCCCCGAAGTGTTGCTAAAATAGTACGCACATTTACTGATGAAGCCCAGGTTCCCAGTGATTGGCTGGAATGGCATGGCCATAATGACTTTCATAAGGGTTTTATCAATGCTACTACAGCCTGGATTTATGGCTGTTCCGGAGTTAACGCCACTGTGTTCGGGTTTGGAGAAAGAACAGGCAATGCCCCCTTGGAAGCATTGATCATCGAATATATCGCCCTTACAGGAGATGACGAATCGGCATACACGCCTGCCATCACTGAAATGGCCAGATATTTTCAAAAAAATCTTAATGTGGAGATTCCTCCCAATTATCCTTTTGCCGGTCGTGATTTCAATGCCACCAGTGCGGGGATACATGTTGACGGTCTGTTAAAAAATGAAGAGATTTACAATATTTTCAACACCAGACAGATCCTTCACAGAAATGTGCCCATAATAATCACAGACAAAACAGGCCGAGCAGGTGTGGCTTACTGGATAAATCACAACCTCAATCTTTCTGAAGAGAAGAAGGTTGATAAGCGCCACCCGGCTGTGGGAAAAATATATGATAAGATCATGAATTCTTACGCCAAGGGTAGAACAACCAACTTTTCCCATGAAGAGATGCAGAAGCTGGTACGTAGATTCATCCCGGATCTTTTCCTGTCATCCTTTGAACAACTCAAGGTACTGGCCAGTAAAGTTCTGGCAAATATTATGAAGGAACTTGCTGAAAACCCTGCCATGAGCACCATGGATAAGGATAATATTGACCTGGCACTTAATAACTTTCTAAGCGAATATCCATTTATTCAGTATATGTATGTGACTGACATAAATGGTTGCTTGCTTACCTGGAATGTTAGTGATATTGGCGATTTATCAAAATACAAACAAGTACCTTCAGGAACAGACCTCTCAGACAGAGAATGGTTTATCCAGCCAGTAAAAACTGGAAAGCTATACCTTACTGATTTCTATAAATCTTATTTTACCGGCAAACTGTGCTTGACTGCTGCCACGCCAATATTTACCACTGAAGACGAAATTGTAGGTATTCTTGGTGCGGACATCAGATTTGATAAACTTGCAAAAATTCAGGAAGGCTTGGCTGACGATCAAGAACTGTTCCTGGACCGTTAGGAGAAAAAATGTCTAAAAAATTGATTCTAATGCTTTTGATAGTGTTTATTGCCGGCTGTGCCAATCTCGAGAAGTCAACATCCAGTGAAGATTCTTATGAACCCTTGGAAACCTACCCTGAAGATGACCAGTTCAGCACAGTAGATGACATCAATGTCAACGATTCTCCTGACCATATGTATTATGATTTTGCTGATATTCCAGTTCCCAATGAAATGAAAATCGATACCAGCGAATCAATTTTATTTGAAGCCCAGAATTTAAAGGCAGGAGCGCTTACTTTTACAGGAAGAGTAGACCCGGACTCCCTGTTCAGCTATTTTCAAGTAGCCATGAAAAATGAAGGCTGGAGACCACTTAGTTACCTCAGATACGGAAGCTATATTCTGACCTTTGATAAACCTGAAAAATTGTGCATAATCCGTATTCTTGAAAAATCATTCAAGTCAGAACTCCAGATCTGGGTATCTCCCAAAATCTCCTCAGACAATTGATAAATAACGCCATGCTGCCGGATCATTACCCCATATTCCGAATATTCAGTGGCAAAAGAATCCACCTTGGAATCACCGGCAGTGTGGCCGCTTACAAGTCTATTGAGCTGTGGCGGCTTTTAAATGATTCCATGGTTGATGCCGGAGCAACACTTACTCCTTGCGCATCCCAATTCATCGGCCCCATGACCTTAAGCGCCCTTGGTGTGGATCCAGTTTACTCAGGCAGTAAATGGAATCACTCGGATCCTTATCCCCATCTTTTTCCAGCTCATTCTGCTCATACATTTGCTGTTGTTCCAGCCACTGCCAATATCATGGCCAACGCTGCCCGCGGGCTGGCCAATGATCTGCTCTCTACGCAAATTCTGGCCTATAACAATCCTGTTCACTTCTTTCCAGCCATGAACCCAGGCATGTGGTCCAACGCTGCAACCCAGGACAACGTCAAGCTCCTGGATACGCGCGGACACCGGATAATCCTGCCCCATGAAGGCAAGGTGGCCTGTGGTGATGAAGGACAGGGCAAGCTGGCCCCTGTGCCTGTCATTTACTATCATATACTCAAGGCCCTTTCTCCCCAGGATATGGCAGGACAGTCAATACTGGTAACTGCCGGGCCTACCCATGAATATTTTGACCTGGTCAGATACATAAGCAATCCATCTTCCGGTCGCATGGGCCTGGCCATTGCTCTAACCTGCTGGCTAAGAGGAGCCCGGGTATTTTTTGTCCATGGTCCCATTGGTAAAACTTTTCCCTTACCCCGGTTTGACCTTTTACCCGTCACCTCTGCCCGGGACATGCTTTCTGCCTGCAGCTCCGTATGGGACCAGTGTGATAAAGGGATTTTTTCAGCCGCAGTATCAGACTTTGCTCCTGTTCCATGCACTGATCTTAAATTCAAAAAAAACGGACTTGATTCAATGAAGATGGATATGAATTCAAATCCGGATATTTTGGCAACCCTGTCTGCAAAAAAGAATGTAAACCAGATTACAGTCGGTTTTGCAGCTGAAGCTTCTGACCTTGAATTCAATGCAAGAGACAAGCTGCAAAGAAAAAATCTGGATATTATTGTGGCCAACCTGGTCAGAACAGAACAAACTCCCTTTGGAAGCCCTGATAATCAGGTTCTGGTCATGGATAAAAAAGGAAGGACTGAGTCATGGCCTTCACTTTCCAAGGCCCAGGTGGCCTGGAGGTTAGTCGATTGGTTCACCCTGATCTGAACTTTTATCAAGCCACCCTCAAGAGTTTTGGCATTAAATACGTTCTTGGCGCTGAAGCACGATCAGAACCTTGTCCAGTTCATGCACCAGCCCCAAGTCCAAGCCGTCCTGTTAAAAAAAATAAGCAGATGGAAAACTCGGATGACAAAAAGACTTGTTTGTCTTCCAGCTCACAGTTAGACAACTTCGCGCCTCATCTAATCAAATTTCTCAGACCTGCCTACTCTGTCTGGACATACCTCAATTTGCCTGAAGATATAGAAAAGGGATTTACAACACCGAGAGGGGAATTATTATCTAATATAGTAAAAAATCTCGGCTGGAACAAACAGGCCTGTACCCTCTGGCCAGTTTCTGTTATAAAGGACAATAACCCTGTTCCTGACCGAAAGTTTTTTTACAGGGGAATCAGTCAGATAAAACCGGTCTATATATTTATATTCGGCCGTAAGGCCTTTAATATTGTCACAGAAGACAAGCTTGATTACAGGTACGGACAACAATATTTTGAAAACCACCAGTTAATCATACTCCCTGACATTAATGCTCTTTTACCTGACAACCGGATACTTAAAAACCTGGTCTGGAACGTACTTAAAAAATATACTCCACCTCAATACTGATTATTATCACAGGATTGATATGATAAAATATAAAATACTTATGATTGCATCCATTCTGCTTTTATTTGCCTGGACCCTGTCTGCAGATACTGTTGGCCATAAAATACTGACACTGGATATTGATGGCCCCATTACTCCGGCCCAGGAAGAACTCCTGAGTGATGCCTTAGATACGGCCACTCAAGAGAAATACATCAACCTCCTTGTACGGCTTGATACCCCTGGAGGCCTTGCTGAATCCATGCGTAATATGGTCAAGCTTATTCTCAATGCAGAGGTACCTGTTACCATGTGGGTTGCTCCAGACGGGGCAAGAGCTGCTTCAGCAGGGGTTTTTCTTGTGGCTGCTGCAGATCTGGCTGTAATGAGTCCTCAATCAACCATTGGTTCAGCATCTCCTGTTGATATTTCTGGAAAAGCTGCCGATGACACCATGTCAAAGAAAATAGTCAATGATCTTCTGAGTCTGATAACTTCCGTAGCAAAGGACAGAGGCAGGAATGTTGAATGGTATGAAGCAGCTGTCCTTGAAAGTGCGAACCTTGATGCTGAAGAAGCCCTTCAAAACAGGGTTATTGATATTATTGCCGGATCACAGGAAGACCTGCTCAACCAGATGGGTAAACGGGGAATTGTGATTCAAGGACAGGAGCTGATCTTTACTGCTGAAGATATAGAAATCGTTAATTATGAACCAGGACTTAAATATAAAATCCTTTCCTGGCTGCTTCATCCCCAAATTGCTTATCTGCTCTTTCTTGCTGGCATGGCAGGTCTATTTTTTGAATTTTCCAACCCCGGAGCAATTTTTCCTGGTGTAATGGGTGGATTATGTCTCATTCTTGGACTATATTCCCTGTCAGTACTGCCTACCAATGTCACTGGTATTCTTCTTTTAATTTTGGGCTTTCTTTTTGTGCTGATAGAAATTAACGTGCCCACATTCGGCTTGCTTACAATGGCAGCTTTGATTAGTTTCTTCTTTGGCTCATTATTTTTATTTGATTCCGGTTACCCCTATTTTCAAATACCTTCTATGACAATAATCCCGATAATAACAATCCTTACCCTGATACTGGTTTTATTAGCCTATCTCATTGGTAAATCCCAGATGGCACCCACAAATAATGAAACGGGAATTACCAGTGATACTGTCAGGGTATTCAGCTGGGAAGGCTCCCGGGGAAAGGTCAAGGTGCGCGGAGAAATATGGAATGCCAGATCATCTGCTCCGGCAAGCCTTGAGCCGGAACAGGAAGTTCTCATAGACAGAGTCGAAGGAATGACCATATACATAAAGACATAATTTTTTTCAGGAGGTTTTCATGCTTACTTACGCATTACCCATTATTATTATAATAGTACTTTTTCTTATGAATGCTATTAGAATCCTCAACGAATACGAACGAGCGGTAGTATTTCGATTGGGGCGTTTTCTCGATGTTAAGGGACCAGGACTCATCATCCTCATTCCCGTTCTTGATAAGATGGTCAGGACTCAGCTCAGAATAGTAACCCTTGATGTTCCTCATCAGGAAGTTATTACCCAGGACAACGTTAGTATCAAAGTCAGCGCGGTTGTATATTACCGTCTTGTAGCTCCCAAAAGTTCCATCCTTGAAGTTGAAGATTTTCACTATGCCACATCACAGCTGTCCCAAACCACTCTTCGAAGCGTATGCGGCGCAGCAGAACTTGATGAAATTTTGTCCCAGCGCGATAAGCTTAATGCCAAAATCCAGACAATCATTGATGAGCAGACTGATGCCTGGGGCGTTAAAGTAACCTCTGTGGAAATTAAATACATTGACCTTCCCCAGGAAATGCAGAGAGCCATGGCCCGTCAGGCAGAAGCTGAAAGGGAAAGAAGAGCAAAAGTCATTGCAGCTGAAGGTGAATATCAGGCTGCTGCCAAGCTGGCTGATGCAGCCAAGATTATATCTGATTATCCCGCAGCCCTTCAGCTCAGATATTTGCAGACAATGCTTCAGATGACTTCACAGGCCAATAACTCCACAGTTATACCTATACCCATTGATATGTTCAGTGCCTTGAAAAATGTAATGGGTGCGCATCCACAGATGACCCCTGAAACTTCAACCCCAGACAAGGCCAAGTAAGAAAGAGAGCAGGATGGTAAAGAAATGGATTTCAAGACGTTAAAATCAGAACTTGAAAAGGTTTACGGAGACATTTCCAGTCAGATTGATAATAACAAGATGCCAGAGATTCAATCCCTGCAGGAGTTTACAAGACTATCAAGAATGATGCCCATGTTAGCTGAAGATGAATGGATAGGAGAGGCAGAGGATTTTGCCCACCTGGCCACCCAGCTTTTGCAGGCAGCCAAAAAAAATGATTTCAAGACTGTAGTTCAGCTGGCAGATTCTCTAAATGATGCCCAAAGATTCTGTCACAAAACCTTCAGATAATAAAAAAGGTACTGGCTGTTGTTATTACAGGCAGTACCTTTTTTGCGTTGAGTCATATTAAAAAGTCATAAAAAAGGGTTAAGCTGTTTTGGCTTAACCCCTTATTATTAATGGTCGGGATGAGAGGATTTGAAC
>JBHEPK010000115.1:0-292 GCA_046260325.1 Desulfonatronovibrio sp. | reverse complement strand
ATTAATGTCCTGCCATTAGTTATGTCAATGACTTTTTACATGATCTTTACGTAATATTTAAAAACCATCACAAACTTATAAGGAGTAACAATGCACATTTTTGCTGACGGACTGACCAAGGTTTCATTTTCCAACAACAACCTGAGAATCAATCTTTTTCAAAATGGTCCAGACGACACAACCATTGAGTCTGACACACTAATCATCCCCATTAACCAGGCTGCAAACTTCATTAATTCCATGGCCAACAGCCTGACAACCCTCAACGAACAGATGAAAGCCCAGACTCAGG
>JBHEPK010000114.1:0-6454 GCA_046260325.1 Desulfonatronovibrio sp. | reverse complement strand
AGTTTGCACGGGGTAAACTGCAACCTTGAACTTTTTTTGCTCCTTGCACTTGGAATTTTTGAACAGTCTGTTGGGTAAGGACTTTTTCAACACGCTGTTAAGGTATGAGATCCAAATGGGTCAGACTCTTTTGATATACTGCGGCCTGGCCCCAAAAAGTCTTATCTTTGCAAACAAGCAAAAAAAAGAGCCCCGAAAGGGGCTCTTTGATACTTATTTACAAATAGGAAATCAGTGTTCAAAAAGGTGCGTCATCCATTCCGCCTGCTTCTGAGGGAAATGCCGGTCCCATTTGATCTTTTGATTCATTGTTGCGGTTTGATGGCTGTTTAGTTTGTTCCGGGGCTGCAACGTATGACTGGTCACTTTGCCCCTGATTTTTGGAGTCAAGAAACTGTACCCGCATAGCCTTGATTTCCGTAGTATAGCGATCCTGTCCCTGCTGATCCTGCCACTTTCTTGTCTGAATGCTGCCTTCAACCAGAACCAGCCTTCCTTTGGACAGGTAATTGGAGCACATCTCAGCCTGTTTGCCAAAAACGACTATTCTGTGCCATTCAGCTTTATCAACCTTATTACCATCACGGTCTGTAAAAGATTCATCAGTAGCCATGCTGAAGTTTGCTACAGCGACACCGCTGGGGGCGTATGCTAATTTGGGGTCTTGTCCTAACCTGCCTACAAGTATCGCCTTATTCATGGATCCTGCCATGATACCTCCTGATTAGAAATTTTTGTAAATCTGATTTTCAGACTTGATTTTTAAGTTTCTTAGTTTCCGGCTGTTTCTTCCATTTTATCCAGTAAATCTTCTAACTTGTAAGATATCTTGTCAGCTTCCTGTGGATTACGTTCAGCGAGGAATGCGTGAAGCTTTTTTTTGTAATCGTGAATGACCTGGATATCCTTGGAAAAAGTATCAGTAATATTTTTGGGTAATTGGCCAAGGCGATCCTTGTCATACAGGGCATCCACAAGTTCTGATAACAGGTCTCTATTCTCAAAGTTCTGGTCAAAATCCTGGCCAAAAGCAATTTTGCTCAGGGTGGACCAGCGTTTTAAAGCCTTGTTCTGGTCATGGACCTTTGCTGTAACTCTAATTTGAATTAATTCTCCCATTACTAAATTTCCTCCCAGCTGCTTTGGATTCTGGTAACTACTTCTTTGATGTCTTCAACCTGGTCTTTGGGGCAGATCCCCAAAAGGGGCGAGCCTGCCTCGACGCTTTTGCTGGAATCAAAGTATATTGTATAAATTATTCCTGATGGGCCCTCATATGTCAGAACAGTCTCTCTTTTCATCCTGGAAATGATCAGTATCTCGTCCCCTTCCTTAATGTTTACCTGACCAAGACCCTTTGCCTTAAGTTTAAGGTCGATGGCGGATACAAAGTAATATTTTCCTTTTTCAGGTGCAGTAAATAAGTGAAGGGCCTTTTTAAGTATTATATCGATAACTTCCTGTTTGGTGAGAAAGTGCCTTATTTTAAGAAGCGGCGTACCTGCCTGGACGAATTGATGATCTTTAATATCGCAGAACATCATTATTTCACCCTTTTCAGGGGCATGAACAGGCTTTTTGTTGCCTTCTCTGGTAAGATAGGCAAGTAGAGTCCCGGGTTTCTCTTTCCATTTTCCAGTTGCTCCTGCCACCTTTGTTCCGGTTTCATGAACAACGAATTCAATCTGTCCTGAATGAGGTGTAGCAATTTCAATTTCTTTATAAGGAGCTTTTTTAATCTCCTCAAGCAGGTATATTATATCAATCAAAGGTTACTCCTTTTTACCTGTAATATAAAAATTCGCCCCCCATAGTCATGAGGGCCTGGTGAAGATTGTTGCGGATTTCTCTTCGATCCCATATGCCCTGGATATGGCCCCGGGAAAGTGTCATAA
Organism: Desulfonatronovibrio sp.; assembly: GCA_046260325.1. GTDB lineage: Bacteria > Desulfobacterota > Desulfovibrionia > Desulfovibrionales > Desulfonatronovibrionaceae > Desulfonatronovibrio. The sequence continues at coordinate 4,559 of JBHEPK010000114.1, read as the reverse complement.
AGGCTTTGTGGTAGTCCGGCTTGATGTCTTCACCAGTTGTTTCTTTGATAACTCCGGGTCCTGCAAAACCTATATTGGCGGAACGTACAGCAAATTGATACGGTGAGCATCCAAGAAAGCTTGCCACAGGACCAGCATATGAATTGGTATCGTACAAAACAAGATACAGGCCACCTGATTCCAGATATCTACGCACAGCCAGGGTGCATCTGGGCATCTGTATAACGCCGTTTGTTCCTTCCTGAATCCTGATCCCTGCAGTTCCATGTACATAAGCAATAAAGGGCAGATGCTTCCTTTTGGCGAGTTCGGCAGCCCTGATGAACTTTTCACCTTCAGCTACGCCAACACTGCCTCCTCTGAATCTGGCCATGAGCATGGCCACCACAACTCTTACTCCTTTGATGGTAGCCTCATAAGTCATACAGGAACTTTTGTGTCCGGTATCTTTTTTGGCTTTGTCTAATTTAACGTCCATTCCATCGAAGCTTAAAGGGTTGCTGCTTTCAATTTTTGAGTTGAATTCACGAATTGAACGGGTATCAAAAATATTAAACAGATACCATTCATATTCCATGGAAAAATGATGCCCACAATTACTGCATACCCCGGCAAAGTCACTGAAAAGATCGGGTCCCCACAGGTCCAGACAGCCAAACTTGGCACTGTTAGGACAGGTCAGGGTCCGGTCTTTATTGGCCTGAGGGCTGATGTACTGACAATGTTCATCCCAGGTCATGCCTGATTCCCATGAAGAAAGAGTGGTCAACCTGCAGGTATCTTCCTTTTCCTCTTTCATACCAGGCAGTTTGTGAATAATACTGGAGCTTTTGTTCATTATTCTTCCAAACAGGGCCTGAACTTCTCCCTGAACATCTTCAGCGAGATGGGTTATTTTTCTTTGATGCCTGCCCAGGAATTCATACCGAAGGAAAGAATAAACCGACCAGCCGTATTGATTGATGGTGGAAACGGTCTTCTGCCACGCAGGAGTTTTGTCCTTGAGGAACTGAATACTTAATGATCTGAATTTCTGGTATCTTTGCCAGACCAGACGTTCCCTTGATTTTGGGGAAAGGCTCCATCGAACATATATGTTGGGATTGTTAAGCTTTCTAAGGGCTATGGCCCTGAAGAGCTTAATTCCTCTTACAGATAAAACAACTTCATCTGTTGCCAGAATGACTTCCTGCCTCAGCTTTTTGAAAAAATCAAAATGTTCGGACCGTGCACCAAGAGACGGCTCTTCCAATACTCGATCAACGTATCCCATGCCAAGATTGTCAGAGGCTGTAATTTTGAGCTGCCTGGCACATTTTTCCACAAGTTCAGGGGTAGCCCTTGCACCACCTCGCAGCCTGCCTTCAATGGCTGCTGCACCTTCCGGGGAAATAACAGAATAATATCCATGTGAAAGCATGATCCTGGTGTCGGCAAGGCCAATGGCTTCAGCACCACCAGATCCTCCTTCTGAAATTACAGATACCACAGGCACACTCAGACCTGCCATGGTGTAAATATTTTTAGCTATCTGCTGGGCTGCTCCAGGATAGTCTTCAATGGGAAAAGCGCCCGGGGTGAATATATATGTATGGATGGGAATATTTTCAGTTTCAGCAACTTTCATGTATTCCATTGCTTTGGCATTTCCCCAGGGCTTAACAGATCCACCATTGCGAAATTCCTGCCCATGTCCCTTTTCCTGTCCGATTACCATGACCGGCTGTTTGTAAGACTTTTTTCCAACCTTGCGAGTTATGTATGCCCTGGCAATAATCATGGATGGATCAATACTGTATTCGTTTTGCCCGCCTATTTCAGTATAGTTGTCATAGACATTTTCAAGGATATCTTTGAGACATATTCTTTGGGGATGTCTGACAATGCGGACCTTATCCATGGGAGTGAGTTCTTTTTCCAGCTTGTTTTCAAGGAAGTTGAAAAGGTCATTAAGTGAGGACATGTGCCTTTTTAATTGACCTGGTCCCAGATTTGCCAGATTATTCTTGAAGTCATTCAGCTTGGATCTGAGAAGGGCAACATTGGCATTTTCGCGATTGCCGAAAATATCTTCTATATATCGAAGCCTTTCTGTCAGATCCAGAATCTGTTTTTCTATTTGATTCATATTACTTTGCTGTGGATAGGTTTAAAATTTTAAATTGACTGGTTTAACTGCAGGGTAAAACTAAAAAACCAAGAGGTTGTCTGTTTTTTTCCTGAGGAAATCTATATTTGACTTTAAAGGTTCGCCTGTAGACGTAGTTCCTTCGAGTACCATTTTGTCCAAAAATATTTCCCCGCGCTGTTTGGCCTGTTTTAGATCTTCCCCCCAGATAATTCCCAAGGCCAGGTTGGGATCAAATTCAGTGGGGATATCATAGGGGCTGAGGGTAGGTATATGAGTGTGCATTTTCAACCATGGATATTCTGGCCAGGAAAATCTTTCTATTCGTCCTACCCATGGGGTAAAATTATTGTCCGGGTCTTCGGCCAGGATGCGGTACTCTATGCCTACGCCTTTAAATTCAATTTGTTTTTGACTGAAACCTAATTTTTCTCCAAGTCCAGCCCGGATCTGTTCCCGGATAAGGTCTACTTCTTTGTCCCGAATTCTGGAGATAATTGCTGAAACTCCATTTTCAACCTGTATCCGGGTATTTACCTCCATGAGAAAAGGGTGTCCCATGGGGCTGATAATCCATTCCCATGTGCCAACGCTGTCATAACCAACTTCTCTGGCCATGCGAAGAGAGTATTCAATAATGTCATCAAGGACTTTGCCCGCGTCAAACGCATAGCTGATGTTTTCGGGATCAAAACCAGGAGCTACTTCAATCCTTTTTTGTCTGCCTATGCTTTGAATTGTGCAGTTTCTGGTTCCAAAATGGACTGCATTGCCATGCTTGTCTCCGAGAATCTGGACTTCAAGGTGGTTGAAGTCAAATATTCTTTGTTCAATGAGTACTCCGTCATCCCGGAATTGACGTTTGGCATAATTCTTAATCCGGCGAAGAACGGTTCGGAAACGATCCAGGTCATTTACTTCCTCAATCCCCATACCTCCACCGCCAGCAGATGCTTTTACGAGGATAACCGGCTGGTCAACTCCTATCTCTTTCTGGAAAGTAAAGAGAGAGGAAGCCAATTCTTCAGCTTCAAGGTCATCAAAGATGGGTCTATCTGATCCTGGAACCGTGGGTACTTCGAGTTTTCTGGCCAGCCTCTTGGTATTGATCTTGTCGCCCAGCTCCTGGATGACCTTCCATGATGGACCGATGAAATACAGTTTTCTTGAACGCTGTTCTGCGCGTCTGGCAAAACGAAAATCTTCGGAAAAAAAACCATAACCTGGATGAACAGCTGTACACCCGGCTGCATCCGCCACAGCAAACAGTTCGTTAGGATCCTGATATGAACTTATGCGGTAAAGGGATTTTTCTCCACCTTTTTTCAGGGCCCTGGTACAATGCTCCGAAGCAGAGTCTTCCTTGGTATAGACGCAGGTGAAATCCAATCCAAGGTCAATACAGGCATCCATAATACGCAAGGCTATTTCACCCCTGTTGGCAATAAGTATATTATTCTTTTTCATCTGAGTTATCTTGCTCTTTCTTTTTTCTTTTAAGTTCTATCATTTTTTTCTGAACCTCAAGAACCAGTTTGTCCAGAAGGGCTTCCTGCTTCAAAGGTATATCCCCAAATTCACAGGCAGCAAAAGTATCAGTAACTTTGACAATTTTTCCCTGGAGTTCTTGAAGAAAAACTCTCTCTTTAATAACGAGAGATATTTCAATTTCCTGGCCAGCTTCAAGACCTGGATTATCATTTTCTTTAATGGAAAAGGCAACTCCTCCCGCACTGATATCCAATGCTTCAAATTCACCTGGCCTGTCCTTAATTTTTATTTTAAGGTTGGGTATAGATACCCTGTAGGCTTTACGAGGAGAAGAGCTTGAATATCCAACTTTAATATTATTATGAAAGTCAACCATTTATCCTCCGATTTGTTTTTCCAGCACAAATTCAACCCTTCTGTTTCTGGCCCTGTTTTCCTCGGTAGTATTGGGGTACAAAGGTTGGAGATCGGCGAAGCCTGTAGCGGTCATTCTTTGGGGATCAATTCCTATTTCCATGAGGTAACGAAGGGTATTAAGGGCTCTCAGAGCTGATATTTCCCAGTTATCCTGAAATCTTCCTCCAGTTCTGGGAAGAATATTGTCGGTATGACCCTGGATATTTATTTTCTGGTCTGAATGGCGAATAAACACATCTTTCATATCCCGCAATAACTTTTTTCCTTCGGTACTAATTTCCACCTGCCCCAATTCAAACAAGGCGTTTGCTGGAAGGCGCAAGGTAATTATTCCAGCGTCAAGGTGCGCCCCCACGACTCCATCAAGGCCCTCCTGGCTGTAGTGGTACTGAATATCCGAGAAAACCTGTTTTTGAGCTTCAACCATCTGTCTGTAATGGGTTGCCTGATCCATAAGTACACCGGCTGTGTCCGTACGGATCTTAAGGCCCCACTCTTCAGATTCCTGATGTCCCAGGGAACG
>JBHEPK010000113.1:6097-6466 GCA_046260325.1 Desulfonatronovibrio sp. | reverse complement strand
CCCTTTTGACCTTAACCGCAATGGTTTTGTAATAGGAGAAGGCAGCGGACTACTTTTTCTGGAACCCCTTGAAAGCGCCCTGGACAGAGGGGCTACAATCTATGCAGAGGTTGTTGGTTTTGGAGCATCAGCTGATGCATTTCACATGACTGCTCCGGATGATTCCGGTGAAGGGATGGCTCTTGCTATGAGACAGGCTTTAAATGAAGCCGGTGTTTCTCCTGAACAGATTGACCACATCAATGCCCATGGAACATCAACCAAACTTAACGATGCTTCAGAAACACGGGCCATCAAGGAAGTCTTTGGCAAGCACGCCTATGACATTCTGCTCACTGCCAATAAATCCATGATCGGTCACACCCTGGG
>JBHEPK010000113.1:443-6087 GCA_046260325.1 Desulfonatronovibrio sp. | reverse complement strand
CAATATGAATATGCAGGAATTGATAGATCAGGATCCAGAAATAGCCAGATCAATAGAACTGGAAGAAAAAAGGCAGCATTCCAAACTTGAGCTTATTGCTTCTGAAAACTTTACATCAGTGGCTGTTCGCCAGGCCATGGGGAGTGTTCTGACCCATAAGTATGCTGAAGGTTATCCCGGCAAAAGATATTATGGTGGCTGCGAATATGTGGACATGGCCGAAGATCTGGCAAGAGACAGAGCTAAAAACCTGTTTAAGGCCCAATATGCCAATGTTCAGCCCCATTCAGGATCACAGGCCAATATGGGAGTGTATTTTGGAGCATTGAAACCAGGAGACACAGTCCTGGGCATGGATCTTTCTCACGGGGGACACCTGACTCATGGCAGTTCTGTAAACTTTTCAGGCAAGCTCTTTAATAATGTTTTTTATGGAGTTGAAAAGGAATCCGGCCGTATTGACTATGATCAAGTGGAAGCTGTAGCTGTGGAACATAATCCGGATATGATAATCGCTGGAGCCAGTGCTTATCCGAGAATAATTGATTTCAAACGCTTCAGGGAAATTGCAGACAAGGTTGGGGCCAAACTCATGGTAGATATGGCTCATATTGCAGGACTTATTGCTGCAGATTTACATCCTTCACCCATAGATCATGCTCATTTCACCACCACAACCACCCACAAAACCCTGCGCGGACCCAGAGGTGGAATGATTCTCAGCGCGGAAGAATTTGGCAAAACCCTGAACTCCCAGATTTTTCCAGGGATCCAGGGTGGACCTCTAATGCATGTTATTGCAGCTAAAGCTGTTGCCTTTGGAGAGGCATTAAAGCCTGAATTTGCCCAATATCAGAAAATGGTTATTGAGAATGCCCGAAAGCTGGCTCAATTGCTTACAGATGCTGGATTTAATCTGGTATCAGGCGGAACCGACAATCATCTTATGCTCATTGACCTCACAAACAAAAACGTAACCGGTAAGGATGCTGAAATCGCTCTGGACAAAGCAGGTATTACTGTCAACAAAAACACCGTTCCTTATGAAACAAAGTCATTCTTTGTTACTTCCGGTATACGACTCGGAACTCCGGCCCTGACCACAAGAGGGATGAAACCGGAACACATGGAAAAGATTGTTAAGTGGATCATTGATGCTGTGGATAACTATGAAAATGAAGAGCGCTTGAAAAATATAAGCAAGGATGTTGAACAATTTGCCACGCAATTTCCTTTGTTTGCATGGTAACTTGAAAGTTCAAGGGTCAACGTTTAACGTTATAGACAAAAAAATCAGCAGCTTATCAGCCTGTCTAATAATTACTTTTTACTGTCCAGGTGGTAAGTTTTTTTAAAATTGAATGTTTAGTGTTTGATCCCGGGCACGCCCGGGATCAAAATGACAGAAGTATATATCAAAGCAGGAGTTGATCATTGAAACAGGATAGACTTTCCTGGGATGAATATTACATGCGAATCACCCATCTTGTGGCTGAACGCTCCACCTGCCTCAGAAGAAAAGTGGGCGCCATCGCAGTAAAGGACAAGCGCATTCTGGCCACAGGATATAATGGTTCACCTGCAGGACTCCGACATTGCCAGGAAACCGGCTGCATCCGCGAACAAATGAAGATTCCATCAGGCCAGCGCCATGAACTGTGCCGAGGACTTCACGCTGAACAGAACATTATTATTCAGGCCGCTGTTCACGGCATTACCATCACCGGTTCGACCATTTACTGCACAACCCAGCCTTGCCTCATCTGCACTAAAATGCTCATAAACTGCAAAGTAGAAAACATATATTTTGCTGAAGGCTATCCTGACGACTTAGCGAGGCAGATGCTTCAGGAAGCCAAAGTAAATTTCAGGTGCCTTGAGCAATGAACCAGAGTCTTATTATGGCTCAAGCCATTTCTTTAGCCCAGAGAGCCAAGGGCAAAACCTGCCCCAATCCATGCGTGGGAGCTGTTATCACCGCTGGCGATGAAATCATCGGTCAGGGATATCATCAGGCCTGCGGCCAGAATCACGCTGAAGTTGAAGCCATTATTAATGCCAGGACAACAGGTTGCGATCTATCTCAATGCACCCTTTATGTCACCCTTGAACCATGCAATCATCAGGGCAAGACTCCTCCATGCACTAATGCCATACTTGACGCTGGAATAAAAAATGTCGTGATCGGTGCAAAAGATCCCAATGAAAATGTTTCAGGAGGCGGGGCTGCATTTTTATCCCGATCCGGCGTGCATGTTGTCTGTGGGATTGAAGAGCAGAAGTGCCTGGATCTCATTGCTGATTTTAACATCTGGCAGAAAACCTCAAGGGCCTACCTCTATCTTAAAATGGCTTCCACTCTTGATGGCCGAATTGCCACGAGAAATGGACATTCCCAGTGGGTCACATCAGATGTTTCCCGAAAATCAGTCCATGAACTGCGCTCAAAAGTTGGAGCTGTCATAGTAGGCGGCAACACTTTTTACCAGGACAACCCCAGACTTACCTGTCGCATTGCTGACTCTCAAAAACAGCCCCTTGCAATTATTGTTACTTCAAGGCTTCCCTCCCCTGACAGTGATCTTTACCTTATGAGGGAAAGAGCTCAGGAAACAGTCTTCTGGACAGACCAGGAAACCTCCGAAAGTAAGCAGGCACAAAGATTAAAGGATACTGGTTGTGAGGTCACAGGACTCAATAAAACATTATCAGGGCTTGACCTTGAGCAGGGTCTGACACTGCTCAGACAGGAAAAAAATATTTACTACGCCCTGTGTGAGGGTGGAGGAAAACTCTCCCTCGGCTTTCTCGAAGCAAAACTGGCGGATGAAATCTGGCATTACATAGCCATGAAAATTATTGGTGACAGCGAGGCAATTCCGGTATTTCAGGGCAGAACACCTCAAACAATGGATAAGGCACTGGATCTGCGCCTGTCTGAATCAAAAATCATAAGCAATGATATCTTGTTGAAACTTTTTCCAAAAATTGCAACACTTAGTTGATGCCATACATTTTTTGGAGCAAGTAATATAATGTTCACCGGACTGATTCAAACCATAGGTAAAATAAACGGCCTTGAACCAAAAGGTTCAGAAACCAGGCTGCGTATTGCTCCTGTAAAATCATTTTCAAGCCTGAGCCATGGAGAGAGCATAGCTGTCAACGGAGTATGCCTTACTGTGGAAGACTTTGGAAAAAACTGGTTTTACGCATATGCGTCCAGTCAAACCATGAACGTTACCAATCTCAAGCACCTCAAGCAAGGGTATGCTGTCAATCTGGAAAGAGCTCTAAGCCTTGGCGACCGTCTTGGCGGACACATTGTATCAGGCCATGTGGACTGTCAGGCTGAAATAACCGCCGTTGAAAAGGCAGGAGAATCGGTTATCTATACCTTTTCATATCCTGAATCCTTTTCCAGGCAGGTCATCAGCAAAGGGTCCATTGCTTTGGACGGAATCAGTCTGACAGTGACAGATTGTGGTGATGGTTTTCTCAAAGTCAATATAATTCCAGCCACCCAGAAAGAAACAACCATCAGTTCCTGGACAACTGGAAGTCTAATTAATATGGAGACTGATGTTATTGGCAAATACGTAGAAAGAATGCTTGGACCGATGCTTGAATCCACAGGCAAAAATATACCCAGAAGTCGGATCAATAGTGACTTTTTAAAAGAACATGGTTTTTTTTCTAATTAAACTATACAGTTAAAACTAAAATATAAATCTTAAAGGACATAAAAACATGCCAGTATGCGGAATTGAAGAAGCTATCGAAGAAATCAAACAGGGAAAAATGGTCATTCTGGTTGATGACGAAGACCGGGAGAATGAGGGAGATTTGACCATTGCGGCTGAAAAAATCACACCTGAAGCCATAAACTTCATGGCCAAGTTCGGACGCGGTCTTATCTGCCTGGCTTTGGCTCCTGATTGGGTGGAAAAACTGGGACTGCCCATGATGACAGCCAAAAATACCTCCCAATTCGGTACTGCCTTTACTGTTTCCATTGAAGCCTCCCAGGGTGTTACAACCGGCATATCAGCCTATGACCGGGCAACAACAATCCTCACTGCCATCAATGATAATGTTAAGCCCGATGATATTGCCACCCCTGGTCATATATTCCCTTTAAAGGCCAAAAAAGGCGGAGTACTGGTCCGGGCTGGTCAGACAGAAGGAAGCGTTGATCTGGCCCGCCTTGCAGGGCTCAAGCCTGGAGCTGTAATCTGTGAAATCATGCGCGATGATGGGAATATGGCCAGAATGCCAGATCTGAAAAAATTTGCCCAGGAACACGATATCAAAATCTGCACCATTGAGGACCTTATTCGTTACAGGGCAAGATTTGATTCCATGGTCAAACGTGTGGGCGAGTCAAAACTTCCTACCAGCTTTGGTGATTTCAGGGCTATTGCTTTTGAAAGTCAGACCGATAATCACACCCATATTGCCTTAGTCAAGGGGAAAATCAACAAGGATACCCCCACTCTGGTCAGGGTGCACAGCCAGTGCCTGACTGGAGATGTTTTTGGATCCCTGCGCTGCGACTGCGGAAATCAGCTTAAAGCTGCCATGCAGATAGTTGACAAAGAAGGTTCCGGAGTAATCCTTTACATGGGTCAGGAGGGCCGGGGAATAGGCTTGGCCAATAAAATCAAGGCATACGGTCTGCAGGATGAAGGTAAGGACACTGTAGAGGCAAACGAAGCCCTTGGATTCGCCCCTGATTTGAGAGATTATGGAATTGGAGCCCAGATACTGGTAAATCTCGGGGTGCAAAAGATGAGGCTCATGACTAATAATCCCAAAAAAATTATTGGTCTGGAAGGGTTTGAGCTTGAGGTGGTGGAAAGAGTTCCCATTGAAATTCCTGCCTGCGAAGATAACCGCTGCTACCTGACCACCAAAAAAGAAAAAATGGGACATCTTCTTAACCTTGAAAGTGTTGAACAAAAATAAATCTGGAGAATAATATGTCGTCAATCAGAACAATCGAAGGGATGCTGGATGCTAAGGGTCTGAAAATAGCCATTGTAGCTTCCCGGTTTAATGATTTTATTGTAGACAGACTTGTGGGCGGGGCAGTGGATTATCTTGTTCGTCACGGCATTAACAGCGACGATCTGACTATCTGTAAAATTCCGGGAGCATTTGAATTACCCATTGTGGTAAAAAAGCTGGCTAAAACCGATAAATACCATGGAATCATCTGCCTGGGGGCAGTTATTCGCGGCGCAACTCCTCATTTTGACTTTGTTGCTTCTGAAGCAACAAAAGGCATTGCCCAGACTTCCATGGATACAGGTGTTCCTGTAGGATTCGGACTTCTTACAACAGACACTCTTGAACAGGCAATAGAACGTGCAGGAAGCAAGGCGGGCAACAAAGGGGTGGAAGCTGCGGCAGCTCTTCTTGAAACCGTCAGAGTTCTCGAGCAGGTGGATTAACAGTTTGATAAAACATATATAAACCCATGGATAATAACCATAAAAAAAGGTCCAATCCTGATAACTCCAGGAAAACACAAAGAACTTTTGCTTTTCAGGTTCTTTATGCTTTAAATTTTGTACCAGACACTGACTCTCTACAAAAAACCTACGCAAGGTTCCAGAATGAATCTTCTTCAGCGCGCTGG
>JBHEPK010000113.1:0-433 GCA_046260325.1 Desulfonatronovibrio sp. | reverse complement strand
TTTCCTGGTCATTGGTGCATGGAGTATGGGAAAATTTTGACGACCTGAACTCAATCATAGCCTCTTATTCCCAAAACTGGAAGATGCAGCGCATTGCCAAAATTGAGGTAACCATCTTGCGCCTGGCAGTATATGAAATGCGCTATTGCCCTGATATTCCCTTAAAAGTGGCAATCAATGAAGGCATCGAGCTGGCCAAAAATTTTGGGGATGACAGTTCCAGAAACTTTGTAAACGGCATCCTGGACGCAGTGGCCAAAGACATAAAAAATGGTAAATTTGGGATTAGTAAAGGATTTTAATTCATGCCCTACTGACATTCCCCGGCTTTGCTTCTGTCTACCTTCTGAGCTTTGCGGGGAAGTTCCTGTACTAAGGTCCTGGACTCAAAAAGAAGAACAATTATGGGAGCTTACAGTACCCTATAATTATC
>JBHEPK010000112.1:0-6512 GCA_046260325.1 Desulfonatronovibrio sp. | reverse complement strand
CATCAGAGGAGGAATTAGAGATGATTTAAGCAGGTCTAAGGAGTCATCCCGCACCGTATTCCAGAAATCCTGATCATCCTCTTGTGCAAAGGCCTCAAATGCAGAAAAGATGAAATAGGACGGGTTCAGACGAATGGTATCAGCCTCTATAAAACCTTGATACCCGGGCAGCAGCATCAGCCGTCCGTGGCGCTCTATCCCAAGGAGATTCCGGATAGACTTGATGAGTTTGAGGGCTTCTGTATTGTAAGATGAATCAGGCCATTGTTCGGCTCCGAGAAGCAAGGCCCAAGCCACCAGGATATCTCCGTCTGTGGCATTATTGTAGTCCAGTACGGTCCACTGTTCTGGAAAACGTTCCCCCCAGGACCAGACCAGAAGGCTGTCTGTGCGGCGTACCTGCAAATTATCTCTGGTCCATTTCCAGAGAGAATCAAAAATATCAGGCTCGTTGCACAGGGCTGCCATAATCATGGCGTAACCCTGGCCCTCGGAATGGGAGATGTTATTTTGAAACCTGTCAATAATCCGTCCGTCTGAAGTTAGAAACCTTGCTTTAAAAACATTCCAGTCTGAGCAGACATCAGCCCGGACTGGAGCTGCCATAAGCAGAATAAGAAAAGATAACAATGCTATGGAGAATAGATATTTCATTCCTGTTCCTTGACCTTAAGCCTGTTCCGCAGAAGACGACGGATTACAAGAGCGGTCAATACAAGGATAACCATGAGGGTTCCGAAACACCAGAGGGGGTAAGTGTTGACCACATACGTGAACCAGCGAAAGGATCCCAGGTCACCAACAAAATAGCGCTCTCCGGCATGCTGGGTTCGGACACCGAATTCCAGGTCTTTAATGTCCGCCAGTACCACGCTTCCCCGGGTTTGACCCTGCAGAAATGGATCATGCAGTGCGTAAGCTCCCTGTAAAAGGGCTTCCGGGGATCTCGCTGTGGCTACCATCAGGGTACGCATGGCTGCATAAGGAGAAAGACTCTGCATGAGAAGCAGCTTGTCTGTATTCATGACCAATTGTTCAATGGCCTCGGCATGGACATCGGGCTGGGGAACACTGCGCGGTCTTTCCGGAAATATATCAGCCATAATCCTGTTCCACCAGTACAGAGATTGATCCCTGGTTCCCTGGAGGATACCTTTCCATGGATAAGCAAGCCGCGGGGCCATGGGGGTGGCCTGCATTATTTCCCGAGAAATGTCCTGGTAAGGAGCGACAACCAGCATGTCCAGGGATTCTTGGGGTGGTTCATTGAAAAATTGAACATTATAGGGAGCTATTCCGGTTTTCTGGCTGATCATGGCGGCAATATTCACAGCAGCTGCAGCACTGTGGGAATCATTCGGCGGAACTACAATGGCGGCCTCCCTCCAGTCCGGCCATCTTGTCATTGGGAATCCATCATCAATAAACAGAGCAAGTTCAGGCATCTCCACCCAATGATCGAATTCCGGAAAAGATAAGCTTGAATCATCGAAAATTGTCACAAAAAGATTTTTAAACTGGATCATGGTGCAGTTGTCCGTGGTCAGGGGAGTGAGTACAGGTTCAAATGAAAAGGTATTAAGTCCCGGTTCAAAATAATACATGGGAATATGAATCTGATACCCGCCATACCTGCCTCCATCTGGATCGCCCAAAGGCACACCGGAAATAAATCGGCCATTGAGATGGATATTAATTACTGAATCTTCACGCATCTTAGCCCCATATGCGATGTTTAGAGACATTTTGGCGAAAAGATTTCCCGGCAGCAGAGCATCCGAAGGCAGGCGTAAAGTAAAATTCTGGGGAGTCGGATACATATTGGTAAAGCTACGTGTAGGGCTGCCCAACTGTCTGAAGGTATATTTATGACCAGGCACAGCGAGGTTTTTGCCCGTTACCCTGGAAATTTCAGGTATGCTTACGGAGCCCGGATCAGTGCTGGAAATATCGGGTAAAGGAAAGGACAAAAGAGAAAAGGCTTCACTTGAATTGCGTACAGCCTGCATATCCTTACCGGACAATACGATCAAGGCCCGGGTATGATCGTCTACAAAACGTTCACGGATATTTTGCTCCTGAGCATCTTCAGGCATGAGCGGGGCAGGTCCAGGCAGGGGCATGATACCCATGTCTGCCTGGGGAGCATTTCTTTCATACTGCTCCAGCATACTGGCAACAAAGGCTGCATCCCCAAGCAGAATATTATCCTTTCCCTGATGCAGATCCTGGGAAATAGAAAAGGTTACCTCACGAAAATCAAAGCGCAGGGCAACTCCTGAGGCAGCAATGGCTGCAAGATTCATCATTTCCGGATTGTAATCCGGAACAATCAGGTGAACCCTGTTTTTGTTAAATTGTTTGGCATCGAAAAGAAAGTCAGAAATTGAGGACAGGATCATGGGTACCGGCTTGAGGGAATAGTCCATATCAAGAAATGCACGCTCCACTGAAACATGAGTCCAGAGAATAGGGTTACCCGGATCGGTACATAAACCTTCATAATCCTGGGCTACAGCAAATTGAAGTTCATTGAAGCGGGGCTTGAGCAAAGTAGTGGGGATGGGCACGGTGACAACTCCTTCCGGAGATTCAGGAAGTAATTCAACCTGAGCCAGAATCTGGTCGTTAAAGCTGACAATCAGGCGAGAGCGATTACCGAGCAATCCAGTGGAGTTAACATAGGGAAAGCGCAGCTTGGCAGAAGTTACATCCCAGCGTTGTGGAATGGGGATACTTACTCTGAAATCCGCAGTCTTGCCCTGCAAAAGCGGCTCGCCCTCGATGGAAAACTCGGTCAGAGGAATGGACAATGAGTGCTGGGCAAGGGCGTGAACTGCCGATCCTAAAACAAGCATAAGCAGCAGGCAAAGGGTTGCAAGATATAAAACTGGTCTTTTCATGAACATCTCCTGTATATAAAAATGCGTTTTGTACAATAACTTAAAAATTACAGTCCGGGAGAGATAAAAACTACCTCGCTCTGGCTAATTTCAATTTGCGCAGTACTACTTCCAGAACAGTACCCAGCTGGGACCACAGCAGCAGCATAATTCCACGAAAATTGCGGATAAAGCCGCTGATTCCTATGGAAAACAAATATCCAAGGCCCTGCCAGGGTGAGGTCTTGTGACGTTTACGACGGTTTTCCCAGAAATCCTCCCAGCGCTGACTGTCGCCGTAGACATAGCTGACAATTCTGGCAAAAGAAAATGGATCTTCTGCCTGAAACAGACAGCCTGCAAAACGCTCTTTGCCTGCCGGTAAGATACGCACTACTTTCAAAGGCAGAAAATGTTCGTTACCGTAGCTGTCCCTGGCCTGAAATTCGACCAGGTCACCCAAATTAACAGTCACATGCTCAGGAACCACAAAACCCAGTCCATCCTCGGAAATATCCTGGACCATGACACTGATGGGTTCTTCCATGGTCATGGATGTCTCAGGTTCGGACAATATGCGGACCTGGGCTTTTTCCTGGACCGGCATGCGGTGCTTGCGGCGGATCTGTTTGCGTTCCCAGACAATGCCGAGGCAGAGAAAGACAAAGGTCAGATTAAAGGTATTCCAGGCCATGGTTATAAGAATGGAATCAAGTTCCAGTGGTTGGTTAAACCAGCGCAGCAAGCCCAGAGGATAGGCCAGAAGAATAAGCGCAAGGATCACATAAAAAGGCTTGGCCAGGGGGCTTAGAAAATCCTGCTTCATGCTTGCCTCTTTTGGAGTCACCTTGAATGATGGAGACCTTGGACTTATGAGGGCACTGATCATGGCCGGGAGATTGTACAGACTGAGGACAATTTCATAGAGTTCAGAAAAGAAAGGATGGCGAACCTTGCCGTGCAGAAAATCCGTAAAAATGATCGCACAGAACAAATGCGGCATGGTGAAGGCAATAACCTGGGATAGAGATGCATTATATACCCGAAGGCCAAAGGCCAGGTACAAGATGGGTGCGATAAAGAAGACCACCCTGGACAGACTGAAGAACCAGAAAGCTGATGAGTTAGTATAACAGATGCGCTGGAACCACCGCAGTCCTTTCAGGAATAACGGATTTTTGAGAATGAATATCTGGACCATGCCCTGAGCCCAGCGGTTGCGCTGTGTAACCAGATCGCCAAAAGTTTCCGGTGATAGTCCGCAAACCATGGGTTTGGATACATAGGCACTCTTGTATCCCCTGGAGTGCAGACCCAGTGCAGTCTCAGCATCCTCGGTAATGGTCTGCCCGGCAATTCCCCCTGCTTCCTGCACATAAGATCGCCTGAGAATGGCTGCTGACCCGCAGAAAAAGGCCGAGTCCCAGTAATCCAGCCCCAGCAGAACCGAGCCGTAAAACATTTCGTTCTCAGCAGGTTTCTGTTCAAAGATGTTCAGGTTGCGCTCTACAGGGTCCGGGTTAATGAAAAAATGCGGGGTCTGGCAGAGAAATAATTTTTTGTCGCGCATGAACAGCCCAACAGTGTTTTGCAGAAAATCCTTGGACGGAACATGGTCGCAGTCTAAAATCAGGACCAGTTCTCCGCCTTTATCCCCAAAACCGCGTCCTTCAAGCAATGGGACCTTACCCGGTTCATCAGCCATGCTCCAGGAAGTGCGCTGCAGAGCCGAGTTCAGGTTTCCGGCCTTGGCATGATCATTCTTGCCCCGGGTTAGATACTTCACTTCCAAGAAACGGGCCAGGTTTCTCAGGTTATCATGCCTTTTGACTGCCTGCAGGGCTTTTTTGGGATTAGGGTCCAGTCTTTTGTGAATGCTTCCCCCATCATCCAGAATATAAATGTTCAGCTTGTCTTTGGGATAATTCATCTGGGTTGCGGCAGTGGCTGTGATGGAAACAATATCTAAAGGTTCATTATAGGTCGGAATGAACACGTCCACGGTAGGCAGGTCGGGATTGTCAAGATCCACGCTGACAATCTTTCTCTTCAGGGGCATGGCATTAACAAACATACCCAGAAGGTAAATGGCTATCCCGTAGCACTCGGCAAGAAAAAGAAGACCCATGGCTATGGTGTCTGCGGGACTGGTGTAATAAAGGGTGTCAAAGACCCTGAACGAGACATAGCGCAGGGTGATCAGCAGGCAGACCATGATTATCAGCAGTCTCTTGGTATCTTCTTTGATAAGGCTGATTCTGCGCAGGACTATTAACAGCAGGACGGCCCCCCATCCCAGAATAAACTGATCGCCAAGAGGCAGATATACTCCAGATGCAAAAAACAGCATCAAGGTACCAATGATAAGAATCAGGGGATCACGCCAGAAAGCGATACGGTCTCTCATTTACCAGAACCTTTGGTTGGTTAATCCGGATATCATTGTTATTCCTGGTATTCCCCAAGGCTTGTATTGAATTTTTTGCTCATGACAAGTTTATTATCTCCGTCCACAGATACTGAATCCACAGAGTCCATGAAATTCTGGATTACCTCAGGTCCAACGCAGTCATCATCCACAGCTTTGACAATATCTTCAACGCTCAGATCCGGAGTGCAGGAATTGAGAAAATCCACAGACTGGCCTAAATCGCTGACAATAAGTCGCAGGCGGTCCTCAAGGATGTCCAGTGTTACTATGATCGGCTTGTTATGTTCAGCGGGATATCCCTTCAGGGCCAGCTTGACGGCTTCAAGGCTGCAAAATCTGAGCATGCAGGCGTCGGTCTGGGAAAAAGGCAGGGTCATGCCCACGGACTGAACCACCGTTGACAGAAGCACAGCATTTTCCAGATTTCTCTTGATTGACAGTGTTATGGATTTTTCAGGCATTGCTGCATCTCCTGTTTTTTGGGGATAAAGTCAGTGGTTGCTTTTCATGGCCAATATCAAGCTTTTTCCAGCATTATCCCTGCCCTTTAGCTTGAAACTCTAACTGAGTAAATATTTAGTTTCCATCAGGGAACGGTTCCTCGTTTCCCAAAAGAAATAGTATCTGTTCACCACATTTTTTCTATTTTTTTTGTAAAGCATTATCCAGGAAGGGTAAGCAGGAGTGGCAAGAGATATTTCCGCGCTCACGGAGTTTTGGTGGGTTAGACTGCATTTGCACTATGTGCATTCAAAAAGGCAAGAACCAATCTGTATGGCAAAGCAGTATTACGCTGAATTTACTGCCTAAAGTCTGTATGCCCCTTTGGCCAGATCCTCTAATCCCTGAATATTAATAATTACCACTTTACTTCCATTGGTCTGGATAATTTTTTCATCTTTCATTTTACGGATAACCCTGGACAGAGTTTCAGGAATTGTGCCGAGAAGGGAGGCCAGCTGAGCTTTATTTACGTCAAGCTGAAACATATCTTTTCCAGTATTCTCGCGCAGCAAAAGCAGGTGTGCGGCTAATCTTGCCGGAACTTCCTTGAGGCTTAATTCTTCGACCTTAGCAACCATTTGTCTGAGGCGCATGGACACAAGCCCCAGAAGATTGAGACTCAGATCTGGATTAGCTGACAGAAGAGCACGAAATCTGTTTCTTGGGAAAAAAACAAGGGTGCTGTCTTCGAGTAC
>JBHEPK010000111.1:1713-6829 GCA_046260325.1 Desulfonatronovibrio sp. | reverse complement strand
CAGTATCCGCTGGCGCCTTGTCTGGATCCAGCAAAGTAAAGCCATTATTTACCACTTCACATGGAAATTTGGATGGTGTAGCTATCTTTTCAAGGCAGGGGGCAAAAATAGGGCAAAATTTTCAAAACTATTCAATAAAATTGAGTAGATGGAGCAGGTATGAGTTTGTTTTTCAGTCTGTGGCTTAAACTTTTTTTTGTGTTAACCCCTTTTTTCGGGTTGACCATGTTTCTTACCATGACCGAAGGTTTTGATGAACCCCGGCGTAGAGATGTAGCTCGATCTACTTCATTGGCTGTGTTTTTAATATGTCTGATACTTTTCTTTGCAGGAAACCAGATTTTTTCTATATTTGGTATTACTCTGGATTCTTTTCGCATCGGCGCAGGTATATTGCTTCTGCTTTCAGGTATTGCCCTGGTTCAGGGAAATGCAGGAGGGGTATCCTCGGCCACGGGAGATGACGTCAGCGTAGTGCCTTTGGCTATCCCAATCATAGTTGGTCCAGCAACCATGGGTACTCTATTGGTCCTTGGGGCTGAATTAGATGACTTGGGCTCCAGGCTTGCGGGTATTCTATCGCTTACCGTAGCTGTGGCATCAATTGCCGTTGTCCTTTATATGGGCTCAGCCATCCAGAAGCGTCTTGGAGTGAGAGGCATTTCAATTCTAAGTAAATTAACAGGGCTTATCCTTTCTGCCCTGGCCGCACAAATGGTAATGACCGGAATTCAGGGTTTTTTAATTGTTCAGTAAAAAATATTAAGCAGTTTCCTTGGGCCCATCAGTTCCTTTTTTGCTGTTTATCGGCAGCTACTTGAGTTGCCGCTAATTGCTCATATTAGAAAATAACCACTCAAGTGTGTGTCGAACTGTGGCTTGGAATTTATGAATAGCCAGTTGAATAAGGACTTTTTCAAGCAGGCTGATATGGAAAGTTGCTTGGAGTATAGAAAATAAAAGGACTGTAGCTAAATAACCCCCATAATCAATCCCACCGCTATAAAGAACAGCAATCCTGCCACAATAAACTGAACAGACTTAAGAGTGATTTTTGTCAGAAGCCTTCTGCCTGCAAACGCTCCTGCAAATGCAGATAGGGAAGCAATGGCTATCAGTGTCAGGTTGTCCCTGACTTCCTGGCTCCAGAGCAGTCCTGAATAAGCAGTGATCCTGGATATATCAACAATAACAGCTATGACCACACCTGTGCCCACAAAGGCTTCCTTGCTAAGTCCTGATTTAATAAGAAACGCGCTGCGAAATGCTCCCTGATGTCCTGAAAGCCCGCCGAAAAATCCGCTCAAAAGCCCGCCAAGGGGCAGGTATCTGGGATCAATAGCCAGTTTTTTCAAGGGAGTAAGCAGTTCAAGAGCGGCAAACATGGCCATGAGTATGCCAATAACTAATTTTATGGGATAGATGCTGAGCTCGTTTCCCATGAGGGTGTATGTTGTCAGAGGCGGCATGTCAGCGAGCTTAAGAAGCAGGGTTGCACCGGCAAAGCTCGTTAGAAGGGCGGGAAGACCAAAAAAAAGAACGGCCTTTATATTGGCCTTGTTGCCGATAAGAGTCAGCTTAAAGATATTATTGAGCAGGTGGACCACAGCAGTCATGGCTACTGCGGCCTGCACAGGAAAAAACAGGGCAAAGGCAGGCAGAAGCAGAGTGCCAAGGCCAAACCCGGAAAACAGGGTCAGACCTGATGCCAGAAGCGCGGCAAGACAAATAACTATTAGATCCATGATTTCAAGCTTGTTTAGATGGTCAATAAAAACAGTAATTACTCAGTACTGTCGGAAGCAGGCATCTGCCTGACCCATAGGTCTCTTTGTGGAAAGGGTATTTCAATATTGTTGCTGTTTAGAGTGTTGTAGATTTCCATGTATAGTTCGTGGGTGACCAGTCCGCGTTGTACGGGATATTCTATCCAGCAAAGAAGCTCAAAGTCCAGGCTGGAATCACCGAATCCGCGCATACGTACCCGGGGTGCAGGCTGTTTGCATACAAGTGAATGATCAGCGGCAACATTTTCCAAAACTGTAACCACTTTGTTTACATCTGAGCCATAGGCAACTCCGACTTTGATCCGAATTCGGTACTTGACCCAACGTCCTCCAGACTCATTGACTATTTTGGAATTGGCGATGACAGAGTTGGGAATAGTCACTTCAACGTCGTCACGGGTCAAAAGTCTTGTGGATCTGATTCCTACTTTGGTTACTTCTCCTCGTTCACCAGAATCCAGAACCACATAATCTCCGAGTTTATACGGGGCATCAGCAATGATAAAAAAACCAGCAAAAAGATTGGCCAGGGTGTCTCGAGCCGCGAAACCAACAGCTATACCGATTACACCTGCAGAAGCCAGCCATGCAGTGGCATCGATATGCCATACCTGGAGCATCGAATATGAGCCGATGGCAATAATCAAAACGGTCATCATCAAATCAAATAATGGAAGAGTACGCTCCTCAACAATGGCAAACCGGTCCCGGACTTTACCAAGCATCTCTAAGGCAAAGCGGCTGGCGTTGAGTGCGGCGCGCATGAGCTGCAGAATAAGCAGGGTTAAAAGAATCCTGACTATGAGACTTGTTATATAGGCACTTAACGGCAGGACATGAAGCGCGGTAACCAGACTGATATACCCGATGGCAATGGCTGCAACATGACCCCCTATCCGGACTAAATCTGCCAAAAGAAGAGTATTGGCTTTATGAGAAACTCTAAGTCCCCAGAAGAGGATGAAGCGTCTGATTAGAAAAGCCAGAAAAAAACCAATTAAGACTATGACCAAAGCCAGCATTGCCGGATAGTTAGCCAGCAGATGCCAGAGAGTTTCAAGCCATGAAGGAAGCCAGGAAGGAGTATCTATTACATTTTCATTTGTATTGTTCATTTCAGATCCTTAGTTTTCTAAGAATTGGGCCTTTCCAGGACAATCTGCAAATTCCTGATATGCCTGGTTCTAAAGCCTGCCTGGCAGATGCAGAGGTAATATTCCCAGGTTCTGGCAAAAGTATCATCAAATCCGTAATTCTGTATCTGTGGCCAGTTATTTTTAAAGCGTTTCTGCCAGGTATTCAGTGTAGGGGGGTAATGAAGGCCAATATCGCGAACATTGCTTATGGAAAGGTTGGTTTTATCCGTCAAAACCGAGGTAATTCTGTTTAAAGAAGGCAGGAGGCCGCCAGGGAATATATAAGTACTGATCCAGTCTCTGGTTTTGCGGTACTCCTCATACCTCTGATCAACTATGGTAATTGTCTGAACAAAGGCCTTTCCTTTAGATCCAAGCAGCTTATCAATTGTTTTGAAATAATCTGTATGGTACTTATGACCTATTGCCTCCAGCATTTCAATGGAAACAATCTTGTCAAATTTTCCCTGAACCTGGCGATAATCTTTAAGAATTACACTGACCTTGTGATTTAGACCAGATTCCTTAATACGTTTTTGTACAAATTTGTACTGGTTTTCAGAAATGGTAACTGCTGTGACCCGGCAGTGGTATTTTTGGGCCGCGTATAGAGAAAAACCTCCCCATCCACATCCCAGATCCAGGACATGATCCTGAGGTTTAAGTTTCAGATCTTCTGCTACCAGCTGCAGTTTTCGGATTTGAGCGTGCTCAAGGGATTCTTGATCATAGTTTAACGGGTCTTCAAAAACCGCACAGGAGTAATTCATTCCCTGGTCCAGGAATCCTGAAAAAAGTTCATTAGATAAATCATAGTGAGAGCTTATATTTTTCTTGCTTCCCGGTACATTATTTTCCGGGATTATCTTTCTGGTCATTAGAAGGCTTTTACGCAGGGCACGACCCAAAAAACCAAGGTTTTCCATGTATGACATGCTGTTCATATTTAAGGCCAGGACTTCCAGGGTATATTCCAGGTTATCGCAAGTCCATAAGCCCATGCTGTAGGCTTCACCTAATCCTACATCCTCGGATTTGACCAACCACATAAAGAAATTCCAGTCATGGACGTAGATGGATGCTCCAGGGCCTTGATTCTTTCTTCCAAATTCAAGTGTCTGGCCATCAGGAAGGCGCATGGACAAAGAGCCGGTCTGTATTTTTTTCAGGTTATGCAATACCAGCTTCATGGCCAGCCTGATTTTCAAAGATGGTAAATCATGCATGGTTCGAATGGTGTTTTTGCTGTGGGGTTCAGGTCTGGAATAGATTTTGAGCTTGTGGTGAGTATAAAGCCTTAAAGCCTGACGCAAAATTCTCGGCCAGGTCAGGCGCGGAGACAGAGGCCGGCTCAAAAAGGCAAGTATTGTATTATAATCAGTCAGTTGTCTTCCTGGAAAGTCCTGCTCCAGTCTGGCTTCAAGGGCTGGGCGATTATTTTTCTTCAAAGTTACGGATAGATCGAGCTTGTTCCGAATATCACTGAGTTTGAACCAATACTCTCCTTTGAGATCAAAAAAAGGGGAAACGTGAAAATCTTTAGTTGTCCTGAACTGTGCTGGAAAATTATGAGGATTGAACTGTTTATTCAGGATATATATATGCTTATCCCCAAAAGTGTTGTTGACTTCTGCAATAGCCATATCCAGTTTTTCATACTTATTGAAAACATAGTAAAATGAAACAGGATTAAATACCCTGCCAGCGAGCCTTGGTGCTGTTATTAAAAATATCTTACTGTCAGGAGCAGGCTCACTTCCGGTTTTGTTTTTAATATGCCTGAAAAGTTTGATCTTGATACTTTCAGACCCTTTATTCAGATAATCTTTTTCATCTATGGACAGCAGGTTAGTGTGATTAACTGCAAAAAAAGCAAGGTTATTGTTTAATTGTTCCAACTCGTCCAGATCCAGGATCAGACATATGAGAGGATATTCAAAATTATTCCGGACAGGAAAAAATCTCTGGTGAGATACTTTGGCCAGAACTATTCTTGAATTCAAGCTTCTACCCCCAGGATTTGCGCTACTTTAACCCCTGAAGCAATAGCATCCTCATGAAAACCGTTTCCATGGTAACTTCCACAGAAGTATATTCCGCCCTGACCCTGGATAGATTCCAGTCTTGACTGAGAATTAACAGCTTTCCTGGTAAAGCAGGGGTGACTCATAACCTGTTGATGGCTGATTTTAT
>JBHEPK010000111.1:0-1703 GCA_046260325.1 Desulfonatronovibrio sp. | reverse complement strand
GCACTTGCTGGCGGGGGTTTAAGGAGACCACATGGTTTAACGATGCTTTGAAATTCTGAAGCATGTTCATCCAGTAATGGACATTTACTTTGTTTTGCCCATTTTCAGGCATTGATATGTAATTCCAGCATGCCCAGGCTCTTTTATTGTCTGGTAGAAATGATTCATCAGTATGTAAAAAAACATTATTAGTAGTATACTTCCACGGAGAAAGAATGTTTTTTTCTAAGCTGCCTGGATTTCGCATAAGCTTTAAAGCATCATCTGCATGGCATGCAATAACGATGGCCTGATAGCCGAATTCTCCTGAATCAGTATAAAGTACAGGATTAGATGAGGTTCTGGTTACACCACGAACCGGAGTTGAGGTGAATACCTGTCCTGAAAATTTTTGTTCAAATGCTTTGACATAACTATGACTCCCGCCCTTGATATACTGCCACTTAGGCCTGTCTCCAATGGATAAAAGACCGTGATTGGCAAAAAAATCAGCAAAGCGTTTCAGTGGAAAATTTTCTGCTCCTTCTTCCTCAGCAGACCAGATAGCTTTGACCATAGGTTCTAAGTAACGTTCAAAAAGAGCTGGATGGTAACCATGGATTGATACATATCTGCCAAGGGTTGTATCCTGGATATTATCATTTTTAAGGTCATTCAAAATTGAACGGTTGAATTTTGCAATTGCCATGATCATCTTCCAGAACCTGGGGTTGATAATATTTGTCCTGTTTGCGAACAGACCAGGAATGCTGTGCCCGGAATAGGCAAATCCAGACTTGGATTCACTGTAGGAAAAAGACATATCTGTAGGAGAAGCCTCAATATTTAATTCCTGGATCAGCCTGCAAAAGCATGGGTAATTACGTTTATTAAAGACGATAAAACCCATATCCACTGGAATTTCTCTGTCCCTGTCCTTTGCCATGACAGTGACAACATGGCCTCCAATGTGAGGTCCTGCTTCATACAAATCAACCTGGTATTTTTTGGAAAGATAATGCGCTGCGCTGATTCCAGCCGCGCCAGATCCAATAACAGCAATAGAATTTTTTGTCTCAATACTGGTCATTAGCTTTTCTCAGTTTTTATCTGTTTTGGAAACCAGGGAATAAATGCGTTCACCCTTTGTTTGTAGTTTTCATACTCAGGCCGTCTTTTTTGAATATCTTTTTCAGTCATTACTACGCCAGAGACCTTGAGCAGAAGAAAAGTGATGAGTACAGGACTTATAAGGGCCCACAATGCATAAGGAGTCTGGATTGTCATAATATATATTCCCCACCACATCAGGCTTTCACCAAAATAATTGGGGTGGCGTGAATAATTCCATAAACCCTTGTCCATAACTTTGTTTTTATTGGCCGGGTTATTTTTGAACTATGAAACCAATGGTCCAGATAATTGTTCCCATGAGGTCAAACATGGTCAGTTTTTCCGGTACAGTGCTCATCTGAGCAAGCTGGGCAGAAAGTGATACCAGCCAGAGCAAAAAAGCCTGGAAGAGAAACACAGTAAAAAGACTGACCCACCAGAAATTTTTGCCGCGATAATTCCGCAATGCCTGATATCTATTGTCTTCAGGCTGGCCCCAGTTGCGAGCGGTTACGTGAATGAAAAGCCTTGTTCCCCATATGGTTACCAGACAGGCTGTTAAGAGACTGCGAGCATGAAATTCCTGACCTGTAAAATAAATTGTCCAGACC
>JBHEPK010000110.1:6430-6884 GCA_046260325.1 Desulfonatronovibrio sp. | reverse complement strand
GTGAAGGCCAGGGAAGTTAAGAAACTTCTCACAGCATTGGTACAGGAAGAAAAGCTGGTATTCTGGTCCAGCGGAAGTACTACCATGTACGGCATGAAAGATGCTGGAAAGACAGACGAAGGTTAGACACTTTATAAGTTTTTTTATATAATTTCCTGGTGGAACATAATACAGAAAAACTGAACTTTCCAAGGATTATCCTGGCCGGTCTTAAAGGCGGATCAGGTAAAACCATAGTTTCCCTGGCTCTTTGCCGACTGTTTTCTCAAAACAATCTCAAAGTAAAGCCATTCAAGAAGGGCCCAGATTATATAGATGCTAAATGGTTATCTCTTGCCGCAGATAACACCGCAACCAATCTGGACCCTTTTTTGTTTCCTGTCTCCAAAGTCAAATCTCTATTCTGGTCTTTTGCACCCCAAAATGATCTTGCAGTCATTGAAGGCAATCGTGG
>JBHEPK010000110.1:0-6309 GCA_046260325.1 Desulfonatronovibrio sp. | reverse complement strand
CCAAGGTAACCCGCACAGTAGCTGCGATAGTTCTTGGATGTAAAATGTTTGAACAGGATCTTGATCTGGCAGGGGTTATATTAAACAGAACTGCTGGAGCAAGGCATAGAACTGTTACCAGGCAGTCTGTTGAAAAATATACTGATGTACCTGTTCTGGGATGTCTGCCCAAAATTAAGCAGAACCCCATTCCTGAAAGGCATATGGGGCTTATTTCTGATCAGGAATACCATGTCCGAACAGATATATTCAAGGGTATCTGTAATGTTGTTTCTGAAAATGTAGACACGGATAGAATTCTTTCCATAGCGCGCAAAGCCGAACCCTTAAGTCATCCTGTTCCTCAGGTGTTCATTAATACTAAAAAATGTGAGTCTGACAGCCCGGTCATTGGTGTAGTCAGGGATAAAGCATTGTGGTTTTATTACCAGGAAAATCTTGATGCCTTGAAAAGTCAGGGTGCACAGCTTATTGATCTTACCCTGCTTAAAAAGGATGAATGGCCGAAAATTCATGGACTTTATCTTGGTGGTGGGTTCCCTGAAACCATGGCTCAGGCCTTAGATGAAAATATTCTGCTTAAAGAAAGCCTCAGATTTCTGGCCAGGGCAGGTTTGCCTGTTTATGCAGAGTGCGGCGGGTTCATGTATCTTGCCGAGAGTCTCGAATTCGAGGACAGATGTTACTCCATGGCCGGAATATTGCCCGTCAGGACAAAACTGTTTAAAAAACCCCAGGGTCATGGTTATGTTCAGGCAGATATTATAGGAAAAAATCCTTTTTTTCCTGTTGGAGCGCAAATTTCCGGGCATGAGTTTCATTATTCCAAATGCCTTCAACTGCCCTCCGATCTAAATTATTGTTTCCGTCTAAATAGAGGGGTTGGAATAGATCAGGGCTTTGACGGGCTTTGCTTTAGAAATGTTCTGGCAGGGTATACCCATATCCATGCCTTTGGAGCAACAGGGTGGGCGGAAAATTTTGTCAGGGCAGCACGTATTTACCGCGAAAAAGCCTCTGCAGAGAGCGGATATTGTCCTGATATTGTGTGTGATTAATTTTTACGATTTTAAGTCTTCAGCACTGGCTGTTAAGCTGGTACTGCATAGAAAAGGGCAGAATTTAACAGCCTGCTGAGTGAGTTTGTTTTCATCATCATGCAAAATGAGCGGCGCCATAAGCTCAAGTCCGGGCTTAGCGTTTTTCCTTGCCTCCAGTAAAAAAATCTTAGATGACTTTTGAGCCTTGCCGTATACTGGAAGGATTTTTTTTGGTTCAAGGGAAAAACTTTTTAACATTGATATGAATACATCAAGCCTGCCTGAATCAAAAACAAATGCAGCCTTTCCCTTATTTTTCAGTAAAAAAAAGCAGGCACGAATAAAATCTTCAAGTATATTTCCGGTACTGAAGCAGGCTGTGTGCTTTGAATGATTTTCAGGAATTCTTCCAGAAACAGGGTTGCGGTAGGGGGGATTGCTTACAACTAAATCAAAACTTTCATCTGAAAAATTTTTGCTGTTGATACTAACTACATCCATTTTCAAAGGAAAATAATTTTGCCCAAGACTTAGTAATAATGCATTTTGTCCAGCCAGATCAATCATTTCATAAGAATGGTCAATCCCTGTTATTTCTAAGTTTTTTCCCGGGTTGTTTAAAAGAATACCAAGTCCCACCACACCGCATCCACATCCAATGTCAGCTATTTTGCTGTTTGCACCCGGCGAAATAAAGGTTGACAGGAGTAATGCATCAACTGAAAACCTGAATCCCTTTTGAGGTTGCCTGAGGCCTCTCGGGAACATATTTTCTATTTGTATCCCCATAGATGTAGCAGTACTCCTGTGGGAAGCTTGGGATAGAAATATGTGGATTTTCTGGGCATTACCTCACCCATCTCACATACATCCTGTAAAATATTCATGGGCACGGACTTAAGGATAAATCCTGCCTGACTCTTTTTTGATTTAACTTCTTCCAGTACTTTATTCTGGTCATGGGTATAGCTCAGGAATTCTCCTGATGCCAGGTCCCGATCATTCAAAATCATTGCCTTGCGCAGCATAAGCTTGTCTAAGATATATGCCCCGATATGTTCAAATGTATTGTCAGGTTGTTTTTTGGGTACAAAAAGAGCAGATCCCTGATCATAGACAAGGGCAAAGGAATTGGGATGATCAAGGCTTGCCTGGGTGGAAAAGCCGGATGATTGGGTTATATGGAAGTCTTTTTGAGCTTCACTTAGTACCTCTTCCCAATTGAAGTTCTTTTTCCAGGAGACTATCCTGTGGTATGGAAAAATTTCAAGACCCGGGGAAGAGATATTGCTTAAATAGGTAAATATATGGTTCCAGGGAGCATCGGGATTACCCGGCATCATCTTCTGGTAGTTAATGGCTGTCTCATAACGGTGGTGACCATCAGCAATAAATACCTTTTTATGCTCAAGGATGTTTTGGATTGCATCATTAAACTTTTCAGGAATATTCCAAACCCGGTTAACAACACCCGGTTCCTGGGTAAATTCTATTATTGGTGATTGTCCGCTGCATTCCTGTCCAATACCTTCCATGATTAGATCAGGATCATCATATATACCAAAAATGGGACTTAATTGGCCTTTAGTGGCCTGCATAAGTTTCAGGCGGTCATCCTTTGCTTTTGGATATGTCTGCTCATGGGGAAAGACTTTTTTGTCTTCAAAGGGATGTACCTTGAGCCCACCAAAAATACCCCACCTGATTCTTTTCTCATCTCCTGCTTTGTATTCCGTGGCCATGATGTAGAATTCAGGCTGGCTGTCCCTGATGAGAATTTTTTCTGAAATCCACGAGTCCAGCTTAGAAGAAGCATCTTCATAAGATTTTGGTGAATCAATATGGACTATGTTGAATATTTGTCTTGATAGTTGATCCTTGTCTTCTGATGATAATACATCATAAGGAGGCGAAATAACCTTTTCAGGTACAATTTCAGGTTTAGATCCGTTAAATTTGTAAAATTGCAATGGTATGAATTGTGGCATGGTTTTTATTGTGGGTTATTGGTTTTGGCAGATTTTTGCCTGTGAATAAGCCTTAGAATCATTGACGCCTGGGGCAGTCGGACAGTGAGGGCCATTGCCATATAAATGGCTGCCCAGACTGGAATAAGACCAACCGCCAGTGCCGAAGGTACTGATAAAAATTTTATTCCCAAAAGTAAAATACAACTTATGCCGGTCATCTTTAAAAGATCCAGTTTATAAGTCATCCAATGTCCTGTTTTATATTCCAGGAACAACCCCAGAAGGATTACATTGATCCATGAGGATATACTTGCTGCCAGGGCCAGGCCGAAATGGGCAAAGGTCTGCATGAGCATAAGTCCCAGGCCAATATTTACAACTAAGCTCACAACAGCAATTTTAACAGGTGTTTTGGTATCCTCCAGAGCATAAAATGCAGATATTAGAGAACGAACGCAGGAAAAAGCAGGTAGTCCCACAGCGTAACCTATTAATGCCAGAGATGTGGCATCGACTGCCAAGGCTCCAAATTCCCCACGTCCGAAAATTACCTCTATCAGAGGGTAACTTAGTCCAATAAGACCTGCAGTTGAAGGCAGGGCAATAAAGAGAGTTAAATTGATAGAAGAGTTCAGGGTTTTCTTAAAACCGCTCATATCACCCATACCTGCCAGGGCAGATAGTGAAGGCAACGCCACGGTGCTTATGGCTACTGCAAAAACTCCCAGGGGAAACTGAACCAGACGGTCGGCATAGTAAAGATAAGAAATGGAACCTGCAGCCAGGAAAGAAGCCAGAACTGTTCCAATAAGGATGTTGATTTGATAAACTGCCGCCCCGAGCACAGTAGGCAGCATGAGCCAGCCTATTCTGAATACACCCGGATGTTTAAGAGAATAAGTTCCTCTCCAGGAAAAGCCTGATTTTTTGAGGAATGGATATTGGAACAGCCATTGAAGCATCCCGGATACGAATACTCCGGCTGAAAGGTAAATAGCAACATTCATCCCTCCGAAATATGCGCCCAGGGCAAATACAATCAAGGTAATATTGAGCAGGGCCGGTGCAGCAGCAGGGGCGAAAAAGTGGTTCATGGAATTGAGGATGCCCATACACAGGGCTACAGAAGAAATAAAAAGAATATAGGGAAAGCAGATACGAACCAGGGTTATTGTCAGTTCAAAAACTTCCGGGTCAGCTTTAAAACCAGGAGCTATCAATGCTGTTAAGGGTCTGGCAAAGATTATGGCAAGAATGGTAATGGCTCCCACAATGATCAAGAGCCAGACCTGTACTGACCTGGCCAGGGCAAAGGCTTCATTTTTACCTTCATTATTTTTGATCTTGGTGAATACCGGGACAAAGGCCATGGTAAGGGAGCCTTCAGCAAACAGGCGGCGAAGCAGGTTGGGCAGGCGAAAGGCCACAAAAAAGGCATCAGCCACAGGGCCTGCTCCGAGAGCAAAGGCAATAATCAGATCCCTTGCAAAACCTAAGATGCGGCTGATGAGCGTTGCCCCGGCAACTACAGAGGCCTTGCGTACAAGAGATCCTGATGAGGACTGGGTGGTGTTTTTTGAGGTCAAGACTGTTTAATGTTTCGGGTTAGCAGAATTGAGGGTATGAAAATTTGATTTTCAATTTTGTACCAGGTAGTAATCTTCTGATAATTTTAAGATTCATGCAAGTATTGATTGCTGGCCTGTAAAAAATCATTAACTTGTTTAACAGCTTGTTGAAAAAGTCCTTATTAGACTGGCTGTTCAAAAATTCCAAGTGCAAGGAGACAAAAAGTTCAAGGTCGCGGCGTATTTAGGATACGTAAGAGTTTGAACTTTTTGTAGCGACGCAGCAATTGGGAGATTTTCAACACCCAGTTAAGTACTCTTGAGCCTGATGAACCTGAAAGTTCATAAATTAATTGACACAGACAAAATTCAAATACATCTTTCCTGCTGACTGTGACAGGCAGAAAACAACTTCACCATAAGCTATAAAGAATATATCAGGAGATTTTTTTATGATGGAAGACAGAATTGATGAGCAGAGTTTTGCTGAGATGTTTGCTGAATCGGAAATGGATGCCGGGCCTGAACTAAAACCAGGAGACAAGGTTAAGGGAAAGGTTATCAGTATTGGGCAGGAACAGATCTATATTGATACCGGCTCTAAGATTGACGGCGTTGCTGACAAAGAAGACCTCTTGGATAAAGATGGTAATTTTGTTTTGCAGGAAGGGGATACGGTTGAGCTTTTTGTTGTTTCCAGAAACCAGGGAGAGATTCGTCTGAGTTCTTCCTTTGGAAGCCATGGCGGAATTGAGCAGTTAATGCAGGCCATGGAGCAGGAGATACCAGTTCAGGGCAAGGTTAAGGAAACCTGCAAGGGTGGCTACAGAGTACAGGTCATGGGCAGGCATCTAACTTTCTGTCCCATGAGCCAGATGGATATTCGCATGGTTGATGATCCAGAATCTCTTGTGGGAGAAACACTTGTATTTCTCATTACTCGCGTGGAGGAAAACGGGCGTAATATTGTCGTTTCCAGACGGTCCCTGCAGGAGAAGGAACAGGCTCAGTCAATAGAGCAGTTTACCAGCGATATGAATCCTGGTGATGACTTCAGAGGAAAGGTTACCAGGATAGAGCCCTTTGGAGCCTTTGTTGAAGTTGCTCCGGGTCTTGAAGGGCTGGTCCATATCAGTGAAATGAGCTGGTCCAGAAACCTTAAGCCTGAAGAGATTGTTTCTCCCGGTGATACTGTCTCGGTTAAGCTTTTAAATATTGAAGAAAAAGCCAGGGGCCAGACTCGTATCAGCTTGTCCATGAAGCAGACCCAGGCTGATCCCTGGGACAGAATTACCGATATCCTGGAGTCTGGAAACATTATTGACGGCACTGTGACCAGAGTTGCTCCTTTTGGGGCCTTTGTTGAAGTGTCTGCAGGGATTGAAGGACTGGTGCATATCAGTGAGATGAGCTATCTCAAAAGAGTGCATAAGCCTGAAGATGAAGTTCAGCCAGGCCAGAGAATCAGGGTAAAGGTCAAGGGAATTGATACTGAAGAAAAGCGTATATCCTTGAGTATGCGTGACGCTGAAGGCGATCCCTGGGAAGGTGTTTCAGAGCGTTATTCCAAAGGATTAAAGCTTGAGGCAACAGTGGAAAAAAAGGAAGATTTCGGTATACTGGCTGCCCTTGAGCCGGGAGTGGTAGGGCTTATACCCGGTTCCATGCTCAAAAAGTCACAGGACGCGTCCTTAGAAAATAAAAAACCAGGGGAAAAAGTATTAGTGGCGG
>JBHEPK010000011.1:25312-25673 GCA_046260325.1 Desulfonatronovibrio sp. | reverse complement strand
AGGTGTTCCGTGCACAGCAGGATAACCAAAAGCTGTAAGCACACCATCCTTGCTCATCCCTTTGTATACCTTGCCGGCCTTGATACCTTTGCGGTCAATCTCGGAAAAATGATCCAGAGATACTGGTTTATCTGAGGTAATGATATTAACATATTCCTGAGCACTCATTTCCATTCGCCCTCTGTTATATTCAAAAAATATCAGCTGATCCGTATCAACAACATTTATATAAAAACCATTTCTAAGGGCTCTTTTATCAGGAAACGTCACCTTGGAGCCAGCCGGGATAACTAAATGTCCTGTCCCGGGATCTACATAACCGGCATAGCTGGCCTTGATATCGCGGCCACTTTTCTGGGCG
>JBHEPK010000011.1:24230-25245 GCA_046260325.1 Desulfonatronovibrio sp. | reverse complement strand
ACCATAAAAATTCAGGCAAAAAAAGCTTCTTTTCTTTCATGACAAAGCTCCTTGATTAGATTTTATCAAAAATACTTACCCATCTGAAATACCATAGAATTGACTCCCCGGTTGTCCTTATTGATACCAGCGTTGGAAAGATGATGAAGCCTCATGGACATCCATAAACTGAACCCGGATGCGGGAGTAATCTCCATTCCCAGTCCCACCTGAGGATTAAAGTTAAGCCTTGAACCCTGTCCCTTGACTTTATATTCTGTAAAAATGAGGCCTGCTCCACCTTCAATATAGGGGCGAAAAAAAGAACTGCTTAAGCTGTCGAGATAATACAGGGCCAAAAATCCAGCCGAGGCCATAAAGTCTGAATCTGAACGGGAAGTTCCTCCGAGACTGCCTTCCAGCTTGAAGCGCAGTTGCTCAGGAGCCCGATGAGGCCAGATGTCTTCGTAATCATAAAGAGCAACCCCTGTCACACTCATAAAATTGCGTGCGTCAGAGGGATTGTAGCCAAGCCCAAAATTAAGTCCCAGACCATACCGGGGTGCTGTCTTTTCCCTGACCTGTTCTTCCTGATCTGCCATTAAAACATTTACGCCCAGCAAAAAGTAAAAACACAGAGCCACGGTGACATGCGAGGCGGCCTTGGGACAAATCCTGTTAGTCATTACTGGCCAGAGTGATTGAGCCATATTCTCCTCGTTTGCTCATTGCAAGACATGCAATTTGCTTCAGGTCATCTTTCAGGATCCGTTCAGTTCGCTGAATCCGCGTATGACGATTTTCAGCATTATCGCGGAGCCCCTGGAGATTCATTTCAGGGACTGGAGCCATGCCCAGAAGGAGGCCCGGGTGGCCGATCTTCTTGAGAAGGTGGGGCTGCCGACCGATTATATGCAGCGCTACCCGCACCAGTTCAGCGGTGGCCAGCGGCAGCGGATCGGTATCGCCCGCGCACTGGCGGTGGAGCCGGAGTTTATCGTTTGCGACGAGCCGGTCAGCGCGCTGGATGTCTCGG
>JBHEPK010000011.1:18599-24220 GCA_046260325.1 Desulfonatronovibrio sp. | reverse complement strand
CTCCCTCCCCCAGGACTTCTGGTTCAGATGCCTTCCCTTTTTTTTTGTGTGTTGAGCAGTCATGGCATGGTAACCGCAGATTACAGTAGCCTCGAACAGGGCAGTATTCGTCTACAGCTCCAAAGAGAACTTCGTCCACCCGGCCTTGGTCCAGCCACTGGCGTGCAGTCAGCAAACCTGAGGCCACAGATGTTTGAAACTGACTTATTGTCAGGCTGGGGCCTGTTATCTTCAAAAGAATAGAAATATGAGCTGCTGCTGAGTTGTGGACCGAGTTGGAAAAATGAGTTGGCGAGGCGCAAGCATCTCCATCTTTAATAACCGAATCCAGAAAGGAAAAAGTGGTCGCCGAAGCCCCGTATCCAGAAACAATTATTAGTCCTGTTCGCTTTGACATCTTCTCAAGCCGACCAGCATCTTCCAGAGCGAGGCAGGCCCCAAAAACAGCCATCCGGGCATAATGATCGATTCGGCGCAAAGCTCTTTTAGAGACATAGTTTTCTAAGGATGACGTATCCGCTCGCATCACCGGAACATGAAACACTTCTTTGGCAAGCTGATGTGTAGTCATTTCCACTGCTGGCTTGCAGGGTTCTGTCAGCGCCTTTTCCATCTGCTCCAGCCCCCTTCCGAAACCACCCAGAACGCCTACACCTTTTATACTCATGGGTACAAATAAACTTTCCACACTACTCACCTGAAATATAAATTAATACCTTCTTATTAAATTCTTTTGATTCATAGTATCAGTCAATTATTGATGCCCTGAAGGTTTGATCAGAGCAAATACTGGTTTATATGTTTTAGGCTTCCTGTCAGCTATAGTAGATCCCTCTAAAACCAGCTAAGCCATATAGTATGCATCTTCGAAATTAGACCATTGATTAGCATATTCTTTTGTATGCATTAAGGTAATTTGTCTATAGTTATAGTATTGATTCTAAACATTTTTCTAACTATTAATGTTAATCTCTACTTAAACTTTATGCAAGGACATTATCAAGTCTGTCAGACAAAATACCCCTGCTGGGAAAAGCCTTTCCATATGTGAAACACAAAATATTGACCTGTGTACAGTGTCGCTGTAAGTTTCCCTTTTTGTTTGTGAGCTTTCACCATAATAGTTCCTCCCGGACGAGAGGACCATATATCTAAATAAGAGGCGGACATGACCCATAACTATCGTTTCCTTCCTGACATATCATCAGATGAACTTGAAAACATTCAACTCGATGGGCTAAAATGGACCCTTGACCATGCCTACTCAGGTTCTCCTGCATATCGCAAAAAACTGGATCAGGCCGGCTACAAACCCGGGGACATTCAAAAACTTTCAGATATTGAAAATCTTCCCTTTACCACAGTGGAAGACCTGCGCCTTGGATATCCTCTTCCTCTAATAAGTGTGCCCCAGGAAAAAATCGTCAGAATCCATGCTTCTTCCGGAACAACAGGCAAAAGAAAAATTCTGGCCTACACCCGGAAAGACATTGAGACCTGGAAGGAAATGATGGCCCGTTGCTTTGAACTGGCAGGACTAACACCTGAGGACCGGGTACAGATAGCAGTGGGTTATGGACTATGGACAGCCGGGGCAGGATTTCAATTGGGCTGTGAACATTTTGGAGCCATGGCCCTGCCTCTTGGTCCTGGAAATCTGGACTTCCAGCTTCAATTCCTCACAGATCTCCAACCTACCTGCATCTGCTCCACAGCTTCCATGGGACTGCTTCTTGCTGAACAGGTTGAGAAAATGGGAATTCAGGATAAAGTCAAGCTCAAAACCATCATCTTCGGAGCAGAACCACATACACCAAAAATGCGCGCAAAGATTGAAAAAACCCTGAATCTGGAACACAGCTTTGACATTCCGGGAATGACTGAAGTTTATGGCCCTGGAACCGGCCTGGAATGCAGGGAACACCAGGGTATGCACTACTGGGCTGATATCTTTATTCTGGAGATAATTGACCCTCAGACCCTCAAGCCTGTTCCTCCTGGAGAAACCGGCGAGATGGTTATTACCACTCTGCGCAAAGAAGGTGTACCATTAATCCGCTACAGAACAAGAGATCTCTGTCGGCTTATCACAGCCCCATGTCCATGCGGGTTAAAACTTCCAATGCATGACCGTATTCTAGGTCGCTCAGACGATATGATAATCTTTAGGGGAGTCAATATTTACCCAGGCCAGATTGCAGGTGTTCTGGAGGAATTTAAGGACATAAGTTCTGAATATCAGATCCTTCTCAACCGGGAAAAGGGACTGGATTTTATGAAAATCAGTGTAGAACGGAAAGAATCAGCATCTGCTGACAATGATCAAAAGATATCTCAGATTATTTCTGAACGTATAAGAAAAAAGATCATGGTTCGAACTGAATTAGAAATTATGCCCCCGGGAAAACTTCCAAGGTCCATGGGAAAATCCAGAAGAGTGGTTGACCACAGGGATGATGATTGATTTTATCAACTGACGTAGAATCGACTTACACTTTAAAGCTCTGAGGAGGTCTCTTCTTTTAATACAGAAATCAGGGCATTAAAGCTGTTTGTTCCAATCCCATCACCGGGTCAAAGCCGGACATGATATTTGCGTTGGCCACTGCCTGTCCTGAAGCTCCACGGCATAGATTATCAATACAGGAAACCACTACGAGCCTGTTTGTACGTTCATCAACAACAATGCCCAGGTCGCAGAACATGGTTCCCCTGACCCATCTTGTTTCAGGCAGTTTTCCAGCAGGAAGTACTCTGACCCATGGATCTTTTTTGTAATAATTTTTGTAAATCTGCCTGACCTCATCAGCACTGATTTTCCTGTCAAGACCAGCATAGCAGGTACTTAAAATGCCTCTGCTCATGGGAACCAGATGGGGGCTGAAACTTATAACCACATCTTTATCACAGGCCTTGGAAAGCTCCTGTTCCATTTCCGGTGTATGTCTGTGTTTGCCCAGACTGTAAGCCTTGAAGCTGTCTGTAACTTCGCAGTACATGGTTCCTGGCTTAACCGTTCTGCCTGCTCCACTTGTGCCGGATTTACTGTCAACAATAATTCCTGAGTTATCAACCAACCCTTTTTTTAAGGCAGGATACAAAGCTAAGAGAACAGATGTTGGGTAACACCCTGGATTGGCAACAAGAGAAGCTTCGGCAATTTTATCCTGATAGATCTCGGGTATTCCGTATACTGCTTTGGAAAGAAGCTCAGGGTGTTTGTGTTCTGTATCATACCAGCTTGAATACACTTTTTCATCCTCAAGTCTGAAATCAGCGCTTAAATCCACGACCTTGGCTCCATGGTCCAGAAAAGACGAAGTTAAATCCATGGCCTTGCCATGGGGAACTGCGAGAAATACAAGCTCAGAGTCACGCACTACAAGTTCGGGCTCTGGTATGGTCACCGCGAGGGTGCCATGTTTTGTATCCTGAAGGTGAGGATAAATATCCTGAAGAGCAACTCCAGGTGTTGAACGGGAGGTAACAGCGCTGATTTCAAATCCTGGATGGTTGGTAAGAATCCTTACCAGCTCCATTCCTGTATATCCAGTCACTCCCACTATTGCTATGTTTTTCTTATTCATTCTTATTACTCCCGTGTTGTATTGCTTTAACATCTAAATAATGTTCAAAATCCATTGCAGGCAAACATTGATCACTACTGACCATCACTTTTAAAATCAAGCTTCATCTCTGTTACAACAGAACAATTCACAGCTGTTCTTGACTCAGTTAACACCCTTAAGATATGCGTTAATTTAAAGAAAAAAGTTAACTGTCACCCAAAAACTGGAGAACAAAATGACTGATTTAAATGAAAATCTGTATCAGGATCATATATGCATCCTTGAGGAAGCTGAAAAAGGCTTTCAAATAGGTATAATCGGTACAGGAGTAGGGTTTGGCTCAATACTTGAACTGGTAAAAAAACCAGAACTTGAGGAATTTTTCCCCAAACTTGATCTTGTGGCTATTTCCCAGCCCAAAGAAAATGATCAAAGACTTAAAAAACTCATAAAATCCGGTGTAAAGGTTTATCAGGACTACACTGAAATGCTTGATAAGCACCCGGAAATCAACCTGGTTATAGAGCTGACGGACCAGCAGTTTCTTATTAAGAAGCTGAGACAAAGCCTTCCACCGCATATTTCTATAATCGATCACACCGGAACAACTTTTCTCTGTGGTCTGCTTATTATGTCTGAAGTCAGCGACAAATGCCGGCTTAATCTGTTCCAGCAACAAGCCATCCTCACTGCCCTTTTTGACCAGATCCAGGATGACATCCTCCTGTTAAGCACCAAAGGCAAGGTTTTGGATGTTAACCACAGTGTCTTGAAAAAATTAGAAAGAAACAAACAGGAAGTCCTTGGAAACTTCTGCTGGGAACTGTTCGGAGACGATGGAGCTGACTCTGCCTGCAACCTCAAGAGCCATGACTGTCCATTTCAAAAGTCTATTAAAGATGGAAAACCTGCTGAATCAATCCAGACCAGGGTAGATAAGCACGGACGTACAAATTACTATCGTATTTACGCCTACCCGGTTTTTAATGAACATGGAGAACTGAGCAAAGTTGTGGAAATGCGCAGGGATATAACCCACAGGACAGAAATGGAAAAAAGACTTCAGCAGTCTGAAAAACTGGCAGCTGTAGGTGAGCTTTCAACCTATATTGCCCATGAAATACGCAATCCCCTTTTTGCCATTGGAGGATTTGCCAACTCCCTTCTCAAAAGCTCTGAACTTTCTTCATCCGCTCAGGAAAAAGTCAATATCATACTCGAGGAATCCAAAAGGTTGGATAATATTCTAAAAAACATCATAAATTTTTCCCGTCCCACACTGCCTCAGGAGGACGAAATTAATGTTAACCGGGTAATTATGGATATCCTTCAACTTTTCAGACTCAGTTGCGAGGAACAAAACATCAAATCCGATACAAAACTCACTCACGGCCTTGCCCTGGCCAAAGGCGACCCTGAGCTCATAAAACAATGCCTGATCAATCTCTTAAAAAACTCCATTGAAGCCATGCCCCATGGAGGAACCCTTACCCTGTCAACTTCCATGGAGGAAAATTTCATCGTTATCAGAGTCACTGATACCGGAATTGGAATACCTAAGGAAATCAGAGAAAAAGTATTCAATCCTTTTTTTTCCACCAAAAAAGGCTCCAAGGCTGGTCTGGGTCTGGCCATGACCAAAAAAATCATGGATGATATGGGAGGAAAACTGGAACTGTTCAGCCAGGAAAATAAAGGTACAACCATTGTTCTCTATCTCCCTCCTTATCTTGCTGTAGACAGTCCACAGGATGATGGTACAAGTATTAAAACTTCCAGTAAAAAATAAGAGATTGTAAAAATATGATTAGGAAACCTATCATCTACAGCCTTATCATCCTGGCGATCATCTCTGCCGGGGTAGTCGTGGTGGCCTACAGGGCTAATAACGAGTTGCAGCAAACTGTTACTGACCAGTTTAACAATCAGCAGCTGACCCTGGCTAAAAAAATTGCTCAGGATATCCGAAACCATTTCGGATTCCTTGAGACATCCCTGACTACCTATGCAGGACACGCCATTGTTGACAATCCTGAAAGGGCATCTCGCTAC
>JBHEPK010000011.1:10983-18589 GCA_046260325.1 Desulfonatronovibrio sp. | reverse complement strand
TGGGTATGTTTCGCAATATCCATGATGAAAAACTCCATGCTTCCAGTCCGGAAATCAGGACCCTTGATGATCTAAGTTTGACATTCCCATGGGATGATTTTCTGGACTTTTACCAGACCAGGACCACAGGTGCTTCATACATCAGCAGGCCCATCAAGCCTGACTCAGGACCGTTTGCCAATACACACATAATGTTCATGGCCATAAGGAGCTTAAGGGGAATGAGCGCCCCCATCAATTCAAATCATCTGACTGAAAGCTCTGGAGTGACCTTTTTTGTTGTTGATGCCATGGAAATTGCCAGACGGTACTCCGCAGATGTTGTTTCAGGAAGAACTGGTTACCCTTGGGTTTTAGACGGAAAGGGCAGATTCATGTACCATGTTGAAAATGATTTTTCCGGAAAGGACTCATTTACTGTCAGAGAGCAAAGGAATTCGGACATCTCTTATGAAAAAATAAATCTCCTCACCCGGGAAAGACTCCTTACAGGCAAGGAGGGATCTGACTGGTATATTTCCGGATGGCACGGAGATGAAACAGCCAGGCTGAAAAAGCTTCTCGCCTACAGTCCTGTAATATTTACTCCCGAGCACCAGTATTATGAAGCCAATATCTGGTCTGTGGGTATAGCTGCGCCAGAAGGGGAGGTCTACGGACTGATTCAGCCCATAGTCATCAGGCAGTGGACTGTGGCCGGGTTTTTCCTTTTCATTGTAATCTCTGCACTTTTGACTCTTTATCTTATTTCTCTTCGCTGGAATAAAGCCCTGACCAGAAAAGTTATGGACAAGACAGCTCATTTGACCAGATCCCAGGAACTCTTGCGCAAGGAAAAAGAAAAGGTTGAACAAAGCATAAATTCTCTAATGGAAACCCAGCAGAAACTTGTGGAATCGGAACGTTTTGCTGCCATTGGTGAGGCTGCGGCTCACCTCTCCCACGAGATAAAAAATCCGCTGATGCTCATGGCAGGATTTGCCAACCAGGTATCGCGCTCACTGCCGGAAGATGATTCTAATCAGGAAAAACTGCGGGTTATTGCAGATGAAGCTAAACGTCTGGAGAAAATGCTTATTCAGGTGAGAGACTTTACCAGACCCCAACAGCCTAAGAAAAAAACAGGACAAATAAATGAGTTGATCATGGAAACCTATAAACTGGTTCAGTCTGAGCTGGATATGACCGGGATAAAATTCAAGATGAATCTTGACCCTGATCTGCCTCCAATAAAATTTGACAAATCTCAGATGAAACAGGTTCTTATCAATCTCCTCAAAAACGCATGGGAGGCGATGCCTGATGGCGGCACATTGTCAGTAACTACAAAG
The DNA here is from genome assembly GCA_046260325.1 of Desulfonatronovibrio sp. Taxonomy (GTDB): domain Bacteria; phylum Desulfobacterota; class Desulfovibrionia; order Desulfovibrionales; family Desulfonatronovibrionaceae; genus Desulfonatronovibrio. Next base: position 17,258 of record JBHEPK010000011.1, on the reverse strand, counting down.
CCTGAAGAAGATGGCATCAAAGTCATCATTGAGGATACTGGTATAGGTATCCCCCAGGATAAAATGGAGAAAATTTTCAGCCCGTTCTTCACTACCAAGGACAAGGGAACTGGGCTGGGTCTGGCTGTTATCTACAGGATAATACAGGAACATAATGGAGAGGTCAGCGTTTCCAGCAATATGGGAAAAGGATCAACATTCACCTGTTATCTGCCTTTACACTAAAATCAAAAGGGCCTGTAAAAATTCACAGACCCTTTTTCCAGCTAAAAATCAAAAGCTGAGGGGGCGTTGTTTTCGGTCCCCTTTAAGTTAAATAAACAATCTTCTATACAATTTTGTTTAAAAACTCCCCCTGTCCCCGGCCTTGCCCGGCCGGTGCATTGTTTGGGGCCTGAGCCTGTGCGCCCTTAACTCCAGGAACAACGGGCTGTGTGTTTTGATTATTGTTGTTCTGATTAAACTGCTGCAATTCCATGTTCTGATTCTGCAATGACTGTGTCAATCCAGCCATACCAAATCCTGACTGTATTTCCATTCTTTACGCTCCTTTACCAAGTTTGGGAGACCGAAAACATATGCCCTGTATTCTCTTTCGGTCAAAACATCCCAGGACTTTAGCAGCGTGTTGAAAAAAATTAATATCAGTTTGATTTCTGTACATACTTCATTCTGCATTCAAAAAGCAGATCTTTGAGAATTTTTTCTTCATCCTTTGTCAGATTGCCCCTGGTTTTTTCTTCCAACATGGTCAGGATATCAATAGTCTGTTTGGCCATAGGCAGATTGACTTCTGGTTCTCCCCCTTCCTGCTCAGGAAATTCCCCAAGATGCATGATAGCAGAAGAGCTCAAAGACAGAACAAAAGTAAAAAAGTCCACCTTGGGCATGGGTGATTCTTCTTTTGCTGACACCTTACTGTAATCATCTGCTACTTTTTTACGCTCAAATTTCTTGGCCTGACTTTCGCCTTGCCCCTGTTCCTGTTCACCGGGTGAAGCATCATCATCGTAATTCATTCTGCGGTCAGTAACTTTTATCTTTTCATCGTCCTGATTCATTTTCGTACCTCCTTTTATGCTCTTCAAATCATACTAACTTTTCATATACTTCCATGGCCTGTTCTAAGTAATCTCTGGAAGCAGAATACCCGCCGCACTTCACAAGAGAAGACCTCAGTGCGTAAAGACCTGCCAGAAGATCCGACCAGTCCACATAGCCCATATGGCCTATGCGTACAATTTTTCCCTTGAGATGGTCCTGCCCTCCAGCTGCCATTACATTATATTCCCGGGCCATTACATTGAGAAGCTCTACTCCGTCTACCCCCGGGGGCAGCTTCACTGAAGTAAGTCCCCAAGTATAACTATCAGCAACCAGAAGTTCAAGACCAAGGCATTCAACCCCTTTACGCACCATTTGAGTCATGGCCCACTGCCTTTTATAAATTGCTTCCAGAGTATTTTCCTGAAAATACTTGAGGCTTTCTTCAAGGGCTACAACAAGGTTTATCCCCGGGGTGAAAAGTGTCTGGTCGGCGAGACATTTTTCACGTTCTTTAAGCAGATTAAAATAAAAATTCTTCGGCTTGACTTTATCGACCCTGTCCCATGCATTCTGACTGAGGGCTATAAAAGCGAGTCCTGGAGGAAGCATCATACCCTTCTGGGAGCCTGTGAGAAGACAATCTATACCCCATTCATCCATGGGGCATGGGGAAATACCCACAGCAGATATTCCATCAACAATTAGAGTCTTTCCCTGGGATTTGCATAAGCTCGCTATTTCTTTAACAGGGTGAAGAACTCCAGTAGAAGTTTCAGAAGCCTGAATAAGAACTCCTTTGATGTCCGGCCACCTGGAAAGGGCATTCTCAACTTCCCTTGGCATTATGGCCTTACCCCATGCAAGAGGCAGAGCAACCACTTCCAGCTGGTGAGACTGGGCAATCTCTGACCACCTGTTGCCAAACTTGCCAGCTTCAATAACAAGCACCTTTTCGCCTGGAGAAAACAAATTGGTAACAGCAGCAAACATTGCTCCTGTACCTGAAGATGTCAGAGTCATGACGGGCTGTGTTGTCCCGAAAAGGTACTGCAGACCTTTTTGAACCCTGTTCATTATATCTTTAAAATCCTTTTTCCGGTGATGAATCATATCCCTGGACAGGGCAAGTCGGACATTTTCCGGCAATGGCGTTGGCCCTGGTGTCAATAATCTTAATTTATCCAATTTAATTTCTCCTGTATTCATTATCTCTGAGCATCTACACACAACTTAATCGTGGGCCTGCCCCCAATTAATCCCGGTCCCCCAGTCAACTGTAAGGGCTACATCAAAATCTTCCACCTGGCTCATAATCTCTGCCAGCCTGTGACCAGCCTCACTAACTACATCTTTATCCACTTCCAAGAGCAATTCATCATGCACCTGTAAGATCAGTTCAGCACCCATTTTGATTAACTCTTCATCTTTATCTACAGCCAACATTGCCTTTTTGATAACATCAGCAGCTGATCCCTGAACCACAGTATTTATGGCCATGCGCCTGGCCTGCTGAACAAGATTGGCGTTTCTTGAATTAATGTCCGGCAGAAGCCTTCTTCGTCCAGCAATAGTAGTCACATATCCTTTACTGGAGGCAGACTCTTCAATATCTTCATAAAACTGCCTGACTTTATCCAGTTTGCTGAAATATATCTTGATAAACTTTTTTGCTTCTTCCAGGGAGATACTTAATTCTCTTCCCAGCTTCTGCGGTCCCATTCCATAGAGCAGCCCGAAGTTTATTGTCTTGGCCTTACGCCGTTCATCTGTACTTACCTGGGAAATATCTTTTTCAAAAAGAAGTCCAGCTGTTCTGCTGTGAATATCCTCGTTCTTGGAAAATGAATCTAATAGATTGGGATCCTGCGACATATGAGCCAGAATACGCAGTTCAATCTGTGAATAATCAGCTCCTACCAGCATCTTGCCCGGACCGGCTATGAAGCAGGACCTCATCCTGGGGCCGAATTCTCCTCTGATGGGTATGTTCTGAAGGTTGGGATTACTGCTGGAAAGCCTGCCTGTAGCTGTTGCCAGCTGGTTGAATGTGGTATGAAGACGCCCGTTCTTATCTACTTTAGCTGGAAGAGGTTCAAGATATGTTGATCTGAGCTTTTCAAAGGTCCTGTACTGAAGAATCAACTCAATAATTGGATGATCCCCCTTCATAGCCTCCAGAACAACATTGGACGTGGAATGTGCCCCGCCAGGTGTTTTGCGCCTTGGTTTAAGGCCCAGTTCTTCAAAAAGGACAATACTTGTCTGCTGGGTGGACCTGATATTGAACTTTTTTCCTGCATGGGAATAAATTTCCTTAGTCAACTCATCAAGCTTGTCTTTGACCTTGTTTAAAAAAGCCGAAAAAGCCTTGAGATCAATACCGATACCTGCATTTTCCATCTTTATAAGGATGGGAATAAGAGGCATTTCCAGCTGATACATGAGAGAATCAAGCCCGGATGTTTCAAGTCTCTTTTCCAGAAGTTGCCCTATTTTCAAGGCTGCCAAAGCTTTGTTATCACTCGGTACGTCAATCTCCGGAGAATAAACCCTGTAAATATGCTCAAAATCATACTCCCTTGCTTCCGTATTAAGCAGATACGCTGCCAGGGAAATATCGAAAAATTCCGGCTTTGGCTCATTAAGCCATGATAGATCCGTTGCTGCCAGATCTTTAAGTGAAAAAACATATACTTTTTTATCAGAGATAACTTTCTGCATTTCAGAAGAAGAAACTCTGGCTTCCCATTCGTCATTATCTATGCCCATTAAAAAACCTGTTTCCTGAGAAAACAGACCAACTCCGTTTTTGTCTGAAATATCTGGAATTCCTTTTTTTCTTGATATTTCTTTTCTCGAAGCTGTCCAGGCAATCTTTTTTTCAACTTTTCTTGGCGAAATGAAAGACAATTCGTTAAGTAAAGATTTGAACTCATACTTATTTAAAAAATCAACAAGACCTTTTATATCAGGCTTAGACAATTCGAGATTTCTGGAGTCCTCATCCTTAACGCAATCCAACTTCAGCCGGGTTAATTCGCGGTAGATAAAAATATCTTCTATATGATCCTTAATTTTCTTCTGATATTTTGGAGCCAGATCATTAAAATTATCTCTAACTTTTTCTAAGGTGGGATACTTTTCCATAATGGCCACAGCCGTCTTAGGGCCGATTCCCGGCACGCCTGGAATGTTGTCTGAGCTGTCTCCCACCAATGCCTGGTAGTCAGGCCACTGATCAGGCTCAAATCCGGTATCCTTTCGAAAATCTTCAAGAGTCATGAAGATTTCCTTTTTTACTCCTGGATCCCACATAAAGACATTATCATCAAGAAGCTGTCTCAAATCTTTGTCTGAAGCCACAATAACCACCGGATGTGTCTTTTTCAGATTCTGGCTCTGTCCGGCAATAAGATCATCAGCTTCAACACCATTGGAAACAATAGTCTTAAAACCAAGAATTTGCACCGCTTCGAGAAGAGGCTTCACCTGAACCGAGAGGTCTTCAGGCATTTTTGGACGCTGGGCCTTATATTCTTTATAGATCTCAGTTCTAAAGGTCGGACCCTTTCCATCCATGAAAAAAGCCCCATACCTCGGCTTTTCTTCTCGCAAAAGCTTAAACAGGATTCTCAAAACAATGAAAATCGCATTTGTGGGAAAACCATCAGATCTTTTCAAGTCAGGAAAGGCATAAAAAGCACGGTACAGAAAAGAGCTGCCGTCAATTAAAAATACCGGCTCACCCTGAAGTGATAGCTTTTCTTTTAGCAATTTCCATTTCCTCCATTGATGGCATATCCCTGTTTACCGGCTGTTTATTTCTGCTTTTGCGCTTGGTATTTATATTAGACAGCCTGTTGAGGATAAATTGTTGAGCATGAGTACTGTCAATCTTTTCCATGGGTATTTCAGCCCGGGCCATTTGTTTATGCCCTCCTGCAGGCCCCAGTTCACCGAACATCTGGGTGGCCATTCTGCCCATATCTTTTTTGAGACCATCTCCCCTGAAGATTACCACAAGAGTGTCTTCATGAATACCACTGACAATATCCCAGGAGATGTTATGTATACGCAGAAAAAAGTCAGCAAGAATGACCAGAATATCAGGGGAATCAACCTTGCCCATAAACACGCTTGCACCGTGCCCTAACAACTTAATCTTACGAAAAGCCAGGGAAAAATACTTAATCCATTCTTTTCGAAATTCAGAACGGACAATTTTCTGCAAAAGTAAGGGATTATAGAACTTGGTCAAATATCTGAATGCCCGGATATCCACATCATTAAATTTTCGCTCAAAACTCTGGGTGTCTGTTTTAATTCCGTAAATCAATGCGGTAGCAAGCAGCATTCCCGGCCTGATCTTCAGATTGTAGAGATATTCAGTTAACAGGGAACTGTTTGATCCGTAGTCCGGGTTTATTTCCTTGTAATCAGCTGCAACTGGATTTTCTTTGCTTAATGGATGATGGTCCAGGACAATGGAAAAATTAAGCTTTTCAAAGTCAGGGTGATGGTGGGGCTGAGAATCTACAAGGGCAAACTTGTCGTACTGGGCTGAAAGGGGCGGAGTAAGTTTAGTTGTTGGTATGCGCAGAAGCTTGATCATGGCCAGATTATCCGGCCTGGAAATTTCATTTACATGGGCGATAGCCGCTGACTGAACCTTACGATACAAGATACGTTTCAAAGCCATTGCTGATGCCAGGGCATCAGGGTCGGCGTTAACAAGAATAAGCAGACGGTCCTTTTTATTGAACAGCTTGGTCATATCCTTGATTCTATTGTCTAAATTTCTAAAATATGCCATAATTCCTCATTTAATCTTTACTGGCAGACCTGCTACAACCAATAATACTTCTTTGGATCTGCTTGATAACTGCTGATTAATTCGTCCCAGGGTTCTGACAAAGCGACGAACCATGCTCGTAGCAGGTATGGGTCCTAAACCTATTTCAGCTGAAACAAAAATAAATCTTTTGTTCCCAAGCAGATCCAGGACCTTAATAAAATATTGAGTATTGTCTTCAAACTCTTCCCTGTCAAATATGCTGAATACCCAGAAATCAATACTGTCTATGAGTATTACATCTGCCTCATCAGCCAGGGATTCAAGAACACGGCCCAGATCAGGACCGGACTCCACAACTGGAATATCTAAATTTCTATCAGATTTGTGCCGTCTTATCTGTTCATTAAAATCAAGATCACAGGACTTCCCCGTA
>JBHEPK010000011.1:0-10973 GCA_046260325.1 Desulfonatronovibrio sp. | reverse complement strand
TAAACAAAATCCATTCCCCAAGGTTCAGCCATTTCTATTAAAAATTTTTTTGAGTCAAGGAAATCTTCAGGAGCAAAAACCTCTACAAGCACGCTGGTTTTATCCTGAATCCGATTCATTATCAGATGCAGAGTTGCTTTACCCTCATCGCTTATCAGGGGAAGCTTCACATGTCCGGTATGGTCTTCGCGGCCGTAAACATGAATCAGGGAAATACGGTTCCAGATAAAACCATGAGTCAAAATAGAATGTTGATCATATGCCATTATATGACCTATATCTAAACATATTCCCACTCCGGAATCTTCAATGATCTCCCATAATCCTGAAAAATCACAGGTTCTGATGTTCTCCACCAGCAGCGTCTCAATAGGCAGCCCTTCCTTAATCCATAAATGAGCAAAATCTTCTAAAAGCCGTGCCCTGTCAGGGGGATGAAGTACAAATTTATCAGGACTTAAAAACCTCACCTTCTCAATGAGCCTTCTGGTAATGTCAAAATTATGCCTTACTCCCATATCCCAATCATAATCAAGGGGGAGATGTACATGGTATTTAAGATTCAAGCCTGCCAAATCACGAGGAAGTTCCTTGTCTGTATATTCAAGACAGGCCTGAGACTGAAAAAAGGTCAGACCAATTTCACTGACCTTATCTTTAAGTAGTAAGGCATTTTCCCATATTCCACCGGGATATACACAGGAAGGGCCTGCAATGATAAATTCTTTTTTATTCATAAAGGACCGATTACCATTAACTGAATAATCTTCAAATATTTTTTTAACCCCTGAAAAATTCTGCAACAACCATCAACCAGAACTAACCTAACAGCGTGTTTAAAAAGTCATTATTAGACAGGCTGTTCAGGTCCGCATTGTCTGACCATCTACAATGATTATCCTCGGACCATAAAAAGATTTATCGTCAGTGTGGAGTACAGATAGCAAATATGGAGTAGTAATTGAAAATTATTATGGGTTGCAATTTGAGCGGCAGAGGTATATGGATATCTATCTAAAAAGGGTACGTAACTTGCATTTTTTAAATTATGAAAAAGTTCAAATGTTTCTTTCAGCACCATCTTAACCCTCTTCACGTATACTGTCGTTTACGCGGAGTAGGTCTAAAGCCCACCATGGCTCAAAAGATGTGCATTGTTTATGAAAAAATTTTCTACAATCTACTTTTGAAATAAATCATAAGCTAAGATTCAGCACAGGCTCAGCTTTTTTTCCCTTCTGGTTTTTTGAATTTTCCCCTTGGTCATATGAACTCCTTCAAAGGGCATATCCTTAAAAAATCTGGATATTTTCAGATTAACCTGCCTGCCGTATATCTTTCTGGATGCAGCCATGCTCAAATAAAGATTTTTTTTGGCCCTGGTCAGGGCTACATACAAAATTCTTTTTTCTTCACTAAGATCATTTTTCTTCTCTGCGGCATCAATTTGCCCCAAAAGCATATCCGCTCCTGCAAATGGAACAATACCGTCTTCCAAGCACGGCAGAAAAACTGTATCAAACTCAAGGCCTTTTGCCGCGTGCATGGTCATTATGGAAACTTTCCTGGCTCTAAGCTCCACCTGATCCAACTCGCTTTCAAGCTTGATATGGTTGATCAGCCCTGCCCAGCCACCAAGTCTCTGGTATTCCCTTTCCAGAGTTTTAAAAGTCTTGCTCTGCCAGAAAATACGGTCAAAGGGCGGCATATCTTCCAAGTAAGCAGATAAGCTTTTGGGGCCACCTGTTAGAATTCTTTCAGGACAATCAAAGACCTTATCCTCATCAGAAATAATACCCATTACCTGAGCAACTGCTTTTAAAATCAATTCTATGCGCTTATCCTTAAAATATGGCTGATTTTCAGGGACACTGACAGGAATTCCCCTGCGCTCAAATTCCTTTTCAAGAAGGGGAATCAACCCTTTAAACCTTACCAATACGGCAATATCTTCCGGGGCAAGAAGCTGGTCTTCAGGTGCATTGTCTTGCTGCCAGTGAGAAGTACCCCCCAGGAGCATCTTAATTTTATCACCTATCCAGTGACTTTCCTGGGATGAATTAACAGCCTGAAAAAAATATATTTTTCCTGTCAGATCTTTTCGTGCTTCAAGTTTTATATCCTCAGGATAAAGAGATTGAGAAAAATCAAGAATATTCTGAGAAGATCGATAGTTTTGGATTAAATAAAGAACTTTCAGATCAGGCCAGCTACTTAACATAACTTCTTTTACATCTTTTAATGCGCCCCTGAATCCATAAATTGATTGTCTATGATCTCCGATTGCAAAAAAACCATGGCCATTCTCAGGCACAAGACTTTTTATGAGATCAAACTGAAGAGATGACAGATCCTGGACCTCATCCACCAGAACATGAGTAAAGGGCTTCACAAATTTACCGCTTTTTATCTCTTCTAACCAGAACTCCAGCAGATCATTATAATCAACCAGATTCCAGTCCTGTTTCTGGCGGGCATAGTTTTCCCCTGCTGTAGATACTGAATCCTGTTCTTCTCTAATCAACGATAGATCTTTCCAGGCCGTTTTCAGCGAAGCGCTTTTAAGATCAGGATTGGCCATGGAAAAAACCTTAAAAGCGTCTTCCTCATCCAGGATTAACGGAGCTTCGCCATAGATACTCTGCCAGTATTCATAAGCCATGGCATGGATGGTTTCAGCCCTGGGCAGGGCCTGACCTGAACCCTGAATTTGGACCAGTCTGTCCTTGATTTCCCTGGATGCCTTGCGCGTAAAGGTCAAAACAAGCACATGTCTGGCATTAATACCTTCCTGAAGCAACTCAACAACCCTGGCCATTAGAGTCTGGGTTTTGCCCGTGCCTGGGCCGGCTACAACCAGCAATGGACCATGATTATAGAGGGCAGCCTCTTTCTGGGAGTCATTAAGTATGATCTTCTCTTCCTGAAGATTTTCAGATTCTGATTTTCCAATACAGTCAGGACTGATTCTGGTATAAACTTTATCTTTCTGAGAATCCCAGACATCAATTAAAGCTTTCCCTTTTTTGAATTCATGACGCTCTTTGGGTGAGAAAACACTGATTTTTCCAAATTGTCCGTCAAATCCAGGTTCGCGGATTACTTCCCCGGATCTCATTCGCCTTAGTGCTGAACCAAGCACAGAAGAAAATTTCCTTAAATCTTCCAGGGGAACATCCTGCAAAACATTCATTTCTGAGCCGAACTTTGATGTCACCTGATTATAAAAAGCCTGGACCTTTTTGGTCTTGGGGCCAACTCCAAGAAACTCTGAAATAATTTCCTTCAAAGGGATGACTGAAAAAAAGTCCGGTTGAAAAGCTGGTTTTACCGGAGCTTCGCGGTCAGAAAGAGCCATTATCCTGTTGAGCACTCCCACAGTAATGTCTTTGCCGCATACCGGACATTTACCTTTATTGGCCAGTGTCTGTCTGGGATCAAAAACAACACCGCACTTTCGATGTCCATCCAGATGGTATTTGCCTTCTTCTGGATAAAATTCCAGGGTTCCAAGAAACCTGTGTCCCAGTCCTTCCCTGCGCAGGGCCCTGTAGATTCCCTCGTAACTCATTTCTCCCTGAAAAATATTTACTTCTCTTCCCAGATTTTCAGCAGAATGAGCGTCAGAATTGGAAACCATAGAAAACCGGTCCAGCTTGCTCCACATCCAGTTCATCTCAGGATCTGAAGAAAGTCCTGTTTCCAAGGCAAAAATATGGGATGACAGATCCCCGAAACAATCTTCTAATCTGTCAAAACCGGACTTGGATCCAAACAGGGAAAACCAGGGGGTCCAGATATGAGCTGGAATTACATAAGCCAAAGGGTCTGTATCTATGACCATTTCCAGAAGATCCCTGGAGTTAAGGCCCAGAATGGGACGGCCGTCTGACTTAAGGTTACCGATTCGCTCCAGTCTGGAATTAAACCTTCTGACCTGATCAAATCCTGGCATGAAGACAAGATTATGAATTTTTCTGACCTTGCCGCCCTGTTTATAGATAGAGCTGATTTCTGCTGAAAGGATGAATCTTGCCTTGGATTTTACCTCGTGTTCATATCCGGGCACTTTGTCTCGCAGGTCCTGGTCTTCTTTTAAATGCAGCAGGCCGTCTTCTCCCTGGTAGAGGTACTGCTCCAGCATATCTAACCAGCCGGGATGTGTGAAATCCCCCGTACCCACAACACTGATTCCCTTAATCTGGGCCCAGGCTGCAAGGGCTGGAGGATCAAGGGTTTTACTGGTGGCTCTGGAAAATCTGGAATGTATATGCAGATCAGCTAAGAAAACATCCATTTCAAGACCTGCTGGCGCAGTCAGAAGGATCTCCCTGCAGTTTTTTTAAGGCATGCTCCAGGGCCGGAAGAACGACTTCGAGGTTCTCCCTGACTCCTTTTGGGCTTCCAGGAAGATTGATGATTATACTCTGATTTAAAGTTCCGGCTACTGCCCTGGATATCATGGCGTGAGGTGTTTTGGTAAGGGAAGAGGCAGTCATGGCCTGTTCAAAACCAGGCAGACGTTTGTCAATAATAGAGGAAATAACTTCCGGGGTGATGTCCCTTGGTCCAAGGCCAGTCCCGCCAGTTGTGATTATGAAATCAAATCCTGAAACGCAGGCAAGATGCATAACAAGAGACCTTAGAAGCACCTGATCATCAGGAATAATAAATCCAGTGGATAGACAAAGCTCAAATTTGTCATTTAAAAGATTCTCAATAAGAGGTCCGCTTTCGTCTTTTCTCTGTTTTTTGGAGCCCTTATCACTGAGGGTTATCCAGGTTAGTGAAAATTTTTTTTTGGAATAAGAAAGATCCAGAGAATTTTTAATTGAAAAATCATCCAATGCTTTGAGCTTGATGAAAAGACTGCCAGAAGGTTTTGAACCTGCCATCCAGGCTTTATCTAAAACCTGAAATTTCTTTTTCTCATCACTTAGAAACCCACCAGCCCTCAACTTTGTCAAACTATGATAATCAGCAACATAACCCAGACTCTGGTCTTCACCATCAGCTGGACCTATCAAATACGTATTTCCTGCCTTAAATGCCTGTTCACCTGAAATTCTGACATCTGCCACTGCAAATCTCCTCCTGGTTTAACCTCCAAGATAAGCCTTACGCACCTGGGGATTTTTCAACAACTTGTCAGAACTTTCTTCCAGAACAATATTGCCTACTTCCATAACATAGCCTCGATTGGCCAATTTAAGGGCTGCCTTTGCGTTTTGCTCAACCAAGAGCACAGTCACTCCGGTTTCATTGATTTGCTTGATAGTGGCAAAGATGGACTTAACCAGTATGGGGGCAAGACCGAGACTGGGCTCATCCAAAAGCATTATTTTGGGATTGGCCATGAGCCCCCGGGCTATAGCCAGCATCTGCTGTTCTCCTCCGGACAGGGTTCCGGCCAGCTGTTCCCTGCGTTCCTTAAGCCTTGGAAACAGTTCAAAGACCCATTCCATGGTCTTTCTGATTTTATCTTTATCACTGAGGGTAAAGGCGCCAAGGTTCAGATTTTCCTGAACAGTAAGAGTGGCAAAAACCCTTCTTCCTTCGGGAACCTGAGCAATTCCCAGCTTGACTACTTCATGCCCCTGCATAACACTTATCTCGGTATCTTTGTAAAAAATTTGACCTTCCCTGGGGCTGACCAGACCGCTTATGGTCATGAGAGTAGTAGATTTACCTGCTCCGTTGGCACCCAGGATAGTTACTATCTCACCTTCTTCCACCTGAAGGTTGATGCCGTGAAGGGCCTCTACATTGCCATAGTTTACATAAAGATCATTTACACTAAGCAGCATGTTTATTCCTCATCCTCGTCATCAATTCCAAGATAGGCTTCAATAACCCGTTTATTCTGAGTAATTTCTTCAGGTGTACCTTGAGCAATCTTTGCTCCGTACTCCAGAACAACAATCTCTTCGCAGATACGCATAACCAGATTCATATCATGCTCAATAAGAAGCACAGTCAGACCTCTATCCTGCATTTTTTCTATGAGCCCCACAAGCTGCTGGGTTTCATAATCATTCATTCCGCCTGCTGGTTCATCAAGAACAACAATCTTTGGTTTGCTGGCCAATGCCCTGGCTATTTCAAGGAGTCGCTGGTTTCCATAGGACAGATTCATGGCTTTATGGTCCATGAACTCTTTAAGACCAACAAACTCCAATTCTTTAAGAGCCCTGCTCAGGGCCATTTTTTCCTCTTTTCGCTGAAAAGGCAGTCTCAGCATGGAAGAAAAAATCCCTGAGCGCATGCGGCAATGGCAACCAGCCAGAACATTTTCCAGAACTGAAAGATTTTTAAACAGACGAATAGTCTGAAAGGTTCTGGCAATTCCCAGGGAGACTATTTTATTGGTCTTAAGTCCCACAATATTATGGCCGTCAAAAATAACCTGACCATCATTGGGCACATAATTGCCGGAAATCAGGTTGAATACGGTTGTCTTGCCTGCTCCATTGGGGCCGATAAGACCGAGTATCTGTCCCTGATCAACATCAAAGCTGACATCATTGACCGCTAATAATCCGCCGAATTTTTTGGTCAGATTCTTGATGCTCAATAGCGTCATAAGGGCTTGTCTCCGGGTTTTAATTTATGAATGGGATATTTTCTGGGAAGAGGCGGGAGAAAACCCTGAGGCCTGAAAACCATCATAGCCACCATGGCCCCACCAAAAATAAGCATTCTGGCTCCTGCAAACTGCCTGAAAATCTCGGGCAGCCCCACAATGAGAAATGCCCCCAGGATGACTCCCCTGATGCTTCCTGAACCTCCGAGAATAACTATTACAAACAGGATAACTGATTCCCAGAAATTAAACGACTCAGGAGAAATCAACGTCATCTTTGAAGCATAAATATTGCCCACCATTCCTGCCCAGAATGCACCCAGCACAAAAGCAATAAGTTTATAATAGGCAATATCAACACCGCTTCCCTCAGCTGCCACTTCATCATTTTTTATATAGTTGAGTGCTCTTACAAACCGCGATTTCTCCAACTGATGAAAAAGAAATACACTAAGAGCCAGAAAAGACCATATATAATAATAAAATTCATGAGGTCTGCGCAGGTTGAATCCAAAAAATTCAGGCCTGGAAATGCCGAAAATTCCATTGGACCCCCCAGTGAGGCCAAAAACATTATTCACAAGGGCAATGCGCACTATCTCAACAATGGCAATGGTTACAATGAGCAGATAGTCTCCGCGCAGGTGAATAATTGGTCTGGCAACGAGATAGGCAAACAGGGCAGCGGCACATCCGCTGACAGGCAGCAGCAACAAAATGGGAATACTGTAAGATGTATTAAGAATGGCCGCTGTATAAGCGCCCACCGCAAAAAAAGCAGCGTGTCCCATGTGGAAAAGGCCGGTATAGCCCACAATAAAATTAAGACTCAAAGCCAGAATGGCATAAAGTCCCACATTGTTGATTACATCCACCCAATAGGCATCGAGTAAAAACGGGCAGGAAAGGATAGCCGCTGCAAATGCCAGGACCTGTATGGTATTTTTATGTTTGAGCATGTTTTAGATTCCTGCTTTGATTTGAAAGATCAGACTTTATCAGCAACCCTTTCCCCTAAGATTCCTGTGGGTCTAAAGATAAGTATTAGAATAAGAACAATGAATGCTATGCCGTCTTTCCAGGCAGTGGAAATAAAAGCAGCCCCCATGGCTTCGATGACTCCGAGAAGAAGTCCTCCGACCATGGCTCCGGGAATATTTCCAATCCCTCCGAGAACAGCAGCAATAAAGGCTTTAAGACCATATGACCAGCCCATTGTGAAATTTACCTGACCGTAATAAAGCCCCACCATGACTCCAGCAGCTCCGCCGAGAGCCGGGCCGATGAGAAAAACAAGGGAAATGATTCTGTTGACATTGATGCCCATAAGCCTGGCCGCCCCGTGATCAATGGCCACTGCCCTGATAGCTGTGCCTGTTTTGGTCTTCTGAACGAAGAAATACAAAATGCCCATGAGCACTATGGATGTCACAAGCACAAGTATTCTCAAAAGAGGTACCTCAAGTCCCAGAATATTCAGGTTGATTCTCGGCAGTATATCATTAGGGTAAACCCTGAATCTGGGCCCCCAGATGAGCATGACCATATTGGAAAGAAATATGGAAGCACCCAGGGCTGAAACAACAGCTGAAAGCCTGTCCGCCTGACGAACAGGTCTATAGGCCACCCTTTCCAGAATCACTCCTACAATGCCGACCATGGCCATGACCATAATTATCAGCACAATTACTCCGCCAAACGGACCCAGATAGTCTGTAACAGCAACACTGGCAAGAACAGTCAGCCCCAGATACGATCCAATGGTGAACAAATCTCCATGGGCAAAGTTAATAAGGCGCATGACCCCGTAGACCATGGTGTAGCCAAGAGCTATAAGAGCGTAAATTCCGCCCACAGCCAGACCATTGATGAGTTGTTCAAAGAAAAATTCCATTTCTTTTTCCCAGGGTTATTTAGTTTCTATTTAGCAGCGTATTTAGATATACGTAAAAGTTTGAACTTTTTGAAGCAACGTAGCAATTGGGAGATTTCAAACAGTCTGTTAGCAAGTCTTACTTTCCAGATGCTGAACCTGTTGGTTTTTATACCAAAAAAAGCGCGCCGGAAAAACCGGCGCGCTTAGTATTATTAATCCTGCATTACGAATTCGCCCTGATCATCAATCTTATACAGACGATACAGAGCGCCGGCACGGTCACCTTTTTCATCAAAGGAAATTATTCCTGTCAAACCTTCAACACTCAAATCTTCGCGAAGATACGCACTCAGAACATCTTTATCTGTGGATCCTGTAGCCTCTATGGCGTCAGTTAGAACCAAAAAAGCATCCCCAGCGAGAACAGCCCAGATGGACCCTGGATTGGAGTCATATTTCTCATTAAAAGATACAAGAAAGTCTTTGGCCTCAGGTGTATCCAGATCCTGGGGTACTGGTGGGCTCAGAAAATAAAATCCATTGGCAGCAGTAGTTCCTGCAATGGCAACTAAGTCAGGGTTGTTAGTGGCGTCTCCACCAAGAAATGGAACATTCCAGTTCATTTCATCCTTTTGTCTGAGAAGGAGCCCTGCTTCAGGATAATAACCTGTAAAAAAAACTATTTCCGGATCAGCGTTTCTAAGACGTGACAGGATTGTGCTGTAATCACGTTCACCAGGAGTCAACGCGCCGAAAAAAACAATATCTTTGTCCTGCTGCTTAAGAAGGTCCTGGGCCTCATCTGCAAGTCCCCGGGCATAAGAAGTGCTGTCATGCAGAATGGCAACTTTATTGTATCCCATTGACTCGATGGTATCTGCAGCTACCCTTCCCTGTTCATCATCCCTTGGACAGGTACGGAAAAAATATTCAAGTCCCTTCTGAGTCAAACGGACTGAAGTAGCTCCATTGGCCACCTGTATAATATCATAATCATCATAAATATTCTGAGTTGCTTCAGTAATGGATGAGCCATAGGTTCCGATAACTGCTGTCACATCTCTTGTTGCCAGACGATTAGCAGCAGAAACAGCTGTGCGGGGATCACCACCGTCATCTTCAACAAGTACATTTATCTGCTGACCATTGATTCCTCCGGAAGAATTTATATCTTCAGCGAGAAGCTCAACAATATTCCTCATGTCCTGACCTTCACTGGCCCATGAGCCTGTCAAAGGACACATCAGCCCAATCCTGATCTCAGCAAAAGCATTGCCAGTGCCCATAATAAAAGCCATTATCAGGGATAGAAACAAAATTTTAATCCTCGTCTTCATCTACTGCCTCCTTGAAAGAAAGTTGAAAATTAACCAACCTTGAAAAAACTGAGCTCAACAAGAAATTGAAAAAAAAATCAGTCAAGCTCTATGGTAACAGAAATTCTGATAATTTAATTATCAAATCAAATCAAGAATAAATGTAAATGACTTTATCAACGTGTTGAAAAAGTCATTATTGTTTATATAAGTTCAATCTTATTTATTACCACGGCTTCCTTGGGCACATCTTCATGAAATCCCAGCCTGCCTGTCTCAACTCCGGCAATCTTGTCCACCACATCCATTCCATCCGCGACCCTGGCAAAAACAGCATACCCAAAATCTCTTGTTCCGTGATCCAGGAATTGATTGTCTGACAGGTTGATAAAAAACTGACTGGTGGCACTGTCTTTATCCTGGGTCCTGGCCATGGACAGAGTACCCCGCAGATTTAACAGTCCATTTTTTGCTTCGTTTTTAATGGGAGGATCTGTTTTCTTCTCAACCATTTCCGGATTCATCCCCCCTCCCTGAATCATAAAACCGGGAATAATTCTGTGGAATATTGTTCCATCATAAAAACCCTTTTCAATATAATTGAGAAAGTTCTCCACAGTTATCGGGGCCCTGTCTGCTTCAAGGTCAATGGTGATATCCCCAAGACTTGTACTCATTAACACCTGCATAATAATCTCCTGATTTTAAAATATGTGATTGTAATTGATAAAACTATCTGGACATTTCCAAACTCTATTTTTAACAGATTAATTTACCACGAAGCATTCTTCAGCGCAAATTCCAAAAGTATGGACTACAAAATATGAAAAAAATATCAGTACTTATTATCGGGGAAATATTTGTCTCTTTTTTGGCCTATAAAATTTATACAGAGCTGGATGTGGCCCAGGCCAGTCTAAGGGTGCATAATGCTGGGAGGAATATTGGTCAATAATGCCATTCTTCTAGTGGCCCAGACCAATATGGTCAGAAAAGATGAAGGGTACGAAATGTTTGCTGCCATCCAAGAAGTAGGACGCAGAAGACTGCGCCCCATTCTCATGACTGCCCTGACCACCATATTCGGACTCATGCCCTTAGCTCTGGGTATTGGGGAAGGCGGAGAGGCCCAGGCTCCCATGGCCCGGGCCATTATAGGCGGCCTTACCAGCTCAACGCTCATCACTCTGGTCTTTGT
>JBHEPK010000109.1:6506-6914 GCA_046260325.1 Desulfonatronovibrio sp. | reverse complement strand
TGTTAAAAGCATGGCTCCTGCCTTGGCTGCTGCGGCAGCGCATGTACCTGTACTGATTCCTGAACGCAGCCCCTTTGAGTCAGTCAACCTTCTTCCATCCCTTGCGTCCCACATAAACTATTACACAGGCCAGATAACCAGGACTGCCTTCCAATGCCTCATCCAGGCTGGTGAACACCTTCTCCCGATCAGGCATTTCAGAATTAAATACTACTCCGGCCTTATCTGCCAGATCGTTTTTTTCCAGAAGCTTGACTATTTCGGGCAGATTCTTTCCAGCCTTATAAAGGACAAGAGTTTCGCAGGACTCAAGAGCTTTTTCCACTGCACTTAGATCTGATCCGGGCATTAGTGTAAGCCTGTCTTCCTGGGTAGTTAAAGGATGTGGAAAATTTGCAGCACTGGATT
>JBHEPK010000109.1:0-6496 GCA_046260325.1 Desulfonatronovibrio sp. | reverse complement strand
AACTGCATGAATCCTGTTTCGGCCGAGGCTTTCTTCCAGAAGTGGCAAAACATAAGCGCAGGTACTATAAATATTTGGATCACCGAGAGTCACCTGACAGACTGTTTTCCCGGCAAGACAATTGCTTTTGATGATATCAGCCGCTCTGACCCATGAGTTTTCAACCTGTTCCTGACTGCGCTGCATGGGGTATACATGTTCAATTATTTCCTGATCGTTCACAAAATCACTGATAATATCCAAGGCCAGACTGCTTCTCGCTGAAGCAGATCTGGGACAGATAATTACCTGAGACTTTTCAATGACCCTGACCGCGCGCAGGGTTAACAGATCAGCTCCTCCCGGCCCCACACCCACAGCGTAAAAATGGCCTTTTTGGACATCAAATTTTTTATTGTTCATAATTTGTTACTGTTCACCACATTTTCTATTTTAGGATGCAGGCTGTCATCACAACATGTTGATTAAATACCATAATTTTACAACTTCATCAGAGCATTGACAATGGCACCTGCAGCCGGGCTCCCACCTTTGGGCCCATAATTGGAAATATAAACCAGCCCACTTTTTATAAGGGCTTCCTTGGACTGGGCTGCACCCACAAAACCCACCGGCACACCCACTACCAAGGCCGGAACAACCCCCTTATCCTCTGCCAGCTCAATAATCTTCCAGAGTGCTGTAGGCGCGTTGCCGATAACAACTACAGCCCCATGAATATGCTCAGCCAAAAGCTCCATCCCGGCTGCTGATCTGGTAGTATTTTCCCGGACAGCCTTTTTGTCCGCACCTCGCTGGTCAATGGCACAAAGTACATTCTCACACTTAGTAAGGGCACTGCGCACCATTTTTACGTCACAGATCAAAGGTTTATCGTCTTTTAAACATGCACAGCCAGCGTTTATGGCATCAGCATGAAACCTTAGACTTCTGCTTAGAGAAAAATCCGCGCATGAATGCACTACCCTGACAGCTATTTTTTTCTGATCTTCATTAAAACCAGCACCCATTACATTCTGAATGAATTCCAGGCTTGAATTTTCAATGGACTGGCCTGGTTGAAATCTGTCCTGGGTGCTGAATTCCCAGATCCTTTCAAAAAGAATCTCCGGCATAAGAGGCTCATGTTCCAAAGAAGACAAAACCCTGATCTTTACTCCAGGATAAGTCTTTCCGAGCTTCTCAATAATAGCTGGGATATCTTTTTGAACATGGTTCCCGTCAAATAAAAAATATGGAAATATGGTGATTTCTGAATATCCTGAACTGATTCTTTCGGCCACTGCAGACTCAAGGTCAGGCTGACCCAGAGAAAAAAAAGCAGGAACAACATTACCCCCGGCCCTTTTGTTCACAATGCTCACCATCTTCAAAAAACTATTCCTGGCCCGCTCATTTCTGCTTCCATGGGCCAGCACGATCACTGCTTGTTTATTCACAATCTTCTCTCTTGATATTTTCAATTTGAATTCAGAACCCAATCCACTATCCACTGACCTGTTTCAGGCCTGTGCCCAAAATACACATGAACATAGCTTGCCAGAACACTGCCTTTGATTATGCCTAAGGTTTCTCTTGCATTGCCCCTGGCATCTCTCACCTCATAAATACTTTGCCAGTCACCGCCATCCTCCACAGGATTTATTTCAGAATAATGAAACTCATGACCTCTGAGATTTTCTCCTGACTTGCCCAAAATACAATCCTGCTCAAGCTTCAACTGAGCGTATCCAAGACTCTTTCTCCGGGCAAGCATAGTGGACCTGAAAGGCAAAGCTCCAACCATTGAAAATACCTGACCGTTTAATATCTTTAGATCTCTGCACAGATAAACCAGTCCTCCACACTCAGCATAAACAGGCTTTCCCGAGGCGATAAAATCTGAAACATCCCTTAACATGGACCTGTTCTGACTTAGTTCATAAGCATAAAGTTCAGGATAGCCTCCCCCAAAATAGAGCATCTGCACTTCCTGGGGAATCTTTTTATCATTGATTGGGGAAAAAGGAATAATTTCACATCCGCTCCCCTCAAGAATATTTAGATTAGCCTGATAGTAAAAATTAAACGCCCTGTCTTTCGCTACACCAATTTTTACCCTGGGCTCAATAAAACTTTCCTCAGTCTGTCCTGGGTTATAAGATTGGGATTTTTGCAGAATATTCAGTACCTGTTCCATATTCAGATACTTTTCTGCAGCCTGGGCAAAGGATTCAATAGTTTCACTGCTCAGGATATTTTGGTCCGGAACTTTGAGACCCAGATGTCTAAATGGCAGTTCAGGAAAGGCCCCTTGAGGAAAAGCTCCCAATAGAGGGGGCAATCCTGAAGATTCTAATGCTCTGGAAAGAATGCCGGCATGTCTCTCAGATCCGCATCCATTGGCAATAATTCCCTTAATATTCCGGCCGTATCCATCAAAATCAATAAAACCCTTAACCAGTGCTGCAAAACTTCTGGCCATGGCCCTGGAACCAACAGTTAAAAGTACAGGACTGTCAAGAAGAGATGCAAGGTGAGCTGTTGATCCCTGGGAACTGCTTACATCAGGACCGTCATAAAAGCCCATAACACCTTCCAGCAGACTATAGCCTTGAGCACTGGAGACCAGATCTATGACATGCTCAGGGCTGCTCATCCAGGGATCAAGATTATAGCAGGGTTTTCCTGAAGCCAGTTCAAGATACATGGGGTCAAGATAATCCGGTCCGGCCTTGAAGCAGGAAATTTCACACCCTTTTTTTCCAAGGCCAGCTGATAAAGCCAGACTGATGCTGGTCTTACCGCTTCCACTCGCTACTCCTGCTATAACCAATGGCACTTTGTTCGCTCCTTGTTTTTCTGCCAAGTATAGGATCTAAATCCTAAAGACAAAGCCTTTGTGCTGCAAATTATTTTTTTCATAAATGGTTGAACCTGGGTTGCAAAAACGCCAAAATAATATTCAAATCAATTCCGTAATCTGACAAACAAAAGTTGATGTAACTATTCATCATATCTTTCTACTTTTGGGTGAAGCCTGCATCCTGATTGGTTTTCATTTCTATAAGCTTATCAAAAATTAGTGTTGCCATTTAATTGTAAAAATGTAATTGTTTTGATAAATAAACATCGTGCAAATGTATAGCTTGCGCCAATACTGGGCATGCTATACAAGATGTAATTACCGCTTATGTATTTTTTTATTTTTTCGCCAGGCCTTTACTTGAGAATATTTTAACAAAGGCTATCCGTACTCACAACTTCCCAAGGAGGATTTCTATGGCAGACTCAGCAATTAAACTGGGCACTGAGCCCAAAACCACCTTTTTTGATAAGGTGAAAGATTTGCTGCCTGAAGAAGGGCATCTGAATCTTTGCCTTACCTGTGGTGCCTGTTCAGCAGGTTGTCCAGCCACAGGACTGGAAGGAATGGACCCCAGGAAATTTTTACGCATGGCTGTCCTGGGTTTGGAAGAAGAATTAACCACATCTCCATGGGTGTGGATGTGTACTCAATGCAGAAGATGCGTTTACGCCTGCCCCATGAGTATCGACATCCCGCAAATGGTTTTTCAGGCACGCAAAACCTGGCCCAAGGATAAAAAGCCCAAAGGAATTATGGGATCTTGTGATCAGGCCCTTAAAACCGAAGGCAACAGTGCCATGGGCGCATCTTCCGAAGACTTCAAGTTTGTTGTTGAAGATGTTCTGGAAGAAGTCAGGGAAGCTGACCCGCGATTTAAGGATATGGAAGTGCCCATTAACAAAAAAGGCGCAGAATTTGTTCTCAACCAGAATTCCAGAGAACCTGTCACTGAGCCTGATGAAATGGTTCCATTATGGAAAATTCTGCATCTTGTTGGAGCTGACTGGACATATACCACAACTGGATGGGGAGCTGAAAACTACTGCATGTTCGCAGCTGAAGAAGATGGCTGGGAACAGATAGTTCGCAACAAAGTCAAGGCAGTGGAGGATGTAGGTGCCAAAATCTGGCTT
Source organism: Desulfonatronovibrio sp. (assembly GCA_046260325.1). GTDB lineage: Bacteria > Desulfobacterota > Desulfovibrionia > Desulfovibrionales > Desulfonatronovibrionaceae > Desulfonatronovibrio. The sequence continues at coordinate 2,515 of JBHEPK010000109.1, read as the reverse complement.
AATACCGAGTGAGGACACGAATTTTACGGAGTCCGGTTCGGACTTCAGAAGTTTAACATTCAGCCTAAATTTGAACTGCAAAGCATCATTTATTATTATGCCAAATGGATCCGTGAAGGCAAACTTAAGGTCAATTCCGACTGGAACAAAGACCTGAAGATCAAATTCACAGTCCAGGATCCATGTCAGCTGGTACGAAAATCTCTTGGTGATCCCATAGCTGAAGACCTTCGTTTTGTGGTCAAATCAGTAGTTGGCGAAGAAAACTTTGTAGATATGTACCCCAACAAATCCAACAATTTCTGTTGCGGCGGTGGAGGAGGTTTTCTCCAGGCCACTGGCTTTCAGCAGCAAAGAAGAGATTACGGTAAGGTTAAATTTGACCAGATTAAGAAAACCAAAGCCACATACTGCATTACACCCTGTCATAACTGTCATTCTCAGATCCACGATTTGAATGATTACTATGAAGGCGGTTACCACACTGTTCATCTGTGGACACTCATCGCTCTGTCACTGGGTGTTCTCGGAGAAAACGAAAGATCTTACCTCGGGTCTGAACTGGCCGAAGTCGGACTTTAATAATTAATATTTAAAATACCGTACATGTTATTAAGGCTTACGCTCCATATGGAGCGTAAGCCTTTTTTATGACAGGATATCAGCGTGTTGAAAAAGTCATTATTAGACAGGCTGACATTGTTGTCATTTAGACCTCATTCTAAAAATAACTTCTGTAGTGGAGTGACCAGGTGTCAATTCCAGACTCAAAACCTCCCCACCTGATTGTTCTACAATATCACGTCCAATAATATTCTCCACAGCCCAGTCTCCGCCCTTAACCAGCACGTGAGGTTGAACAACCTTAATCAATTCATAAGGAGTGTCCTGTTCAAAAATCAGGACAAACCCTACACATGCCAGTCCTGCCACAACCCTGGCCCTGTCCTGATCTGGATTTACAGGACGACTTGGGCCTTTAATCCTTTTGACTGAATCATCACTGTTTATTCCCACAACCAATGTATCACCAAGGCTGTAAGCCTTTTCCAGATAATCTACATGGCCGGGGTGAAGGATATCAAAACACCCGTTGGTGAAAACAATCTTTCTTAAATCTTTAACACGGCGCAAACTGGAAAAATCATTCCAGCCCATAATTTTATTTCTGCTGTTCAAAAAATAAACCTCTCAATAATAGAGTTGCTGACTAACATTCCGTTCTTGGTTAAACGCACATGTCCATTGGCCATACGAATCAGATTCCTGCTGTGCAGGGCTTTTAATAAAGAGCCAAACCTGCGACAAAAGTCATGCCCTGTCCATTGGCGGTACTCCTTAAGATTTAAGCCCTTGGCAGTACGAAGGCTAAGCATGATTTTTTCCCTTATCCAAATTTCATGCCCCAAATCTTCTTTCTCAAGGCCAGAAAATGAATCCTGCGTCAAAGCTGCGTAGTCATCCAAGGAAGATGGATTCTTCCACCTGAAACCATCAGCACAACTCACTGCAGAAGGACCCAACCCGATATAGTCCCTGCCTTCCCAATAACCTGTGTTATGCAGACAAACATAGCCCATTCTGGAAAAATTTGAGACTTCATACTGCAGAAAACTTTCCGATTCCAGATACTCAGCTCCATGAACATACATCTTTGCCTGAAAGTGCTCCTCAGGGAGTTCCAGCTGTTCTTGTTCCAATTGATGACCAAGCAAAGTACCGGGCTCAATGGATAATCCATAACAGGAAATATGTTTTGGGCTCAGCTTAACCACAGTCCTGAGATCCTGCATCCACATTTTCAGACTTTGTCCGGGAAGTCCCCAGATAAGATCAATGCTTAAATTTTCAAAGCCGGCATCCTGAAGCATGCGAACAGACCTGACAGCCTCAGTAGAGGTATGCTTTCTTCCCAGAACATGTAAAATCTCATCATCAAGACATTGAATACCCAGACTGACACGGTTTATCCTGAGAGATCTTAAAGCTGAGAGATAGTTTGGGTCCTTGATGGTTTCGGGATTGGCCTCGATTGTAAACTCAATGTTCTTATTCAGACAAAAGCTGGAGCGAACCTTTTTCACTATCTTTTTCAGGGAAGATACCGACAAAAGGGTTGGAGTTCCTCCGCCTATATATACACTGAAAAATTTTCTATCTTTGAGCTGATGGCCTCTGAAGTTGATTTCACTTGTCAAAGCCCTGAGATATGATGATTCCAGATCAGCAGAATGAGGCAGGGAAAAGAATGCGCAGTAATGACACTTGCGTCTGCAAAATGGAACATGGATATATAAAAGCATTGTCACTGTTCACCATGATTCAAATATTTTCCAGTTCTTTATGAAACCTTTCAAATTCACTGTATATGCATCCACAATAATTTTGTGTATAAATACCCATTTCTCTGGCCGAATCCCGGCCCTGGCTCCATCCCTGCCTGAAGTCCTCATACAGAAAACCGGACTTGTTTGTGCTTAAGGACTCGCCTGTTGTCTTAATAAGGGTATGTTTC
>JBHEPK010000108.1:3410-6945 GCA_046260325.1 Desulfonatronovibrio sp. | reverse complement strand
CTGCCGGGAGTTAGTGCCGGATGTCTGCTTGTCTTTGTCCTGACAGCGGGAACATATCTCCCTCCAATGATCCTGGGAGGTCCCGGCAATGAAATGATCGCCAATCTTATCTTCAACAGGGTAATCGGGACCCTGGACTGGCCATTTGGATCAGCCATTAGTGTTATCCTGTTGATCCTGCTGGGCGTTATTGTCTGGACTTACAATCGTTATCTGGGAATAAACCAACTTTTTAAAGCTTTTAAAGGTAATTAAGCATGTTCAGGATTTCAGGCTGGTCCCTTATCAGATTGTTTACTATTTTGGTCTATACTTTTATGTTTTTGCCCATTGCGGTGGTAATCATTCTTTCTTTTGACACCCAGCAGTTCGCAAACTTTCCCATGCAGGGCTTCTCCTTCAAGTGGTACGTGGAACTTTCCCAGAATGAATCCATTATCAGGGCTTTTAAAAGTTCCATAATGCTCGGATCCATGGCTGCGCTTATTTCCACTGCCATTGCCATTCCTGCCTCCATGGCCTTTGTCCGCTACTCTTTCAAGGGTAAAAACTCACTTAACACCTTGCTTTTAACACCCATAATGGTACCGGAAGTAGTTCTGGGTGTATCTCTTCTGCTCTTCATGCGCTGGCTCCAGCAACCCAAAAGTTTTGTCATGCTTATGCTCGGGCATGTCATGCTTACTCTGCCTTATGTTCTGCTTATAGTTCAGGCCCGTATGGTAAGTATCAACAATATGTATGAAGAAGCAGCCAAATCTCTGGGAGCCAATCCTTTTCAGGCCTTTAAGGAAGTGACCCTTCCCCTGTTGATGCCTGCAATTCTGGCAGGAATGCTTTTTGCCTTTACCATCTCCTTTGACAATATCACAGCCACCCTGTTCTGGTCCACTGCTGAACACCAGACAGTACCGGTGCGCATCTTCGGGATGCTGCGACATTCCATCAGCCCGGAGATCAACGCCCTGGGAACGGTAATGATCTTTTTCACAATAACGCTGCCTCTGACAGCGGCCTTTTTAATCAGATATTTCGGAAGAAAAAGGGTATAACTTATATGTTAAAAGTTTAAAGTAAAAAGTGGAAAGTAAAGAAAAAAAACAATAAGTTGAAGCAACCTTTACTAAGGACATTCAGCCCCTTGAAGATTTTCAATAAATACAGCACTTTGTCAAAGCATTCTCAGAGAACTTTCAACTGTCAAGGGTATAAGAATATATTTTCCAGTTAACCATCAAGTAAACTTCAACATATCAGGAGAAAATTATGAAAAAACAACTTGAGGATGTACACAGTGAGTACCAGAAAGGAAATCTGTCCCGCAGAGACTTTGTAAAGTATCTAAGCATGGCCGGAGTTGCCGCCGGACTTGTAGGTGGTCCTTTCAGCTTAGTAAGCAAGGCTCTTGCCGCAGATACCATCCGTTTCGATGGCTGGGGCGGTTCCACTTCCAAAGCCTTTAGAGAATATGCTTTTGAGCCGTTTACCAAGGCTACCGGGATAAAAGTAATTGACGGTGAATTTGGAGACATGGACTCTTATCTGACCAGGGTTATAGCTTCATTTCCTCCAGGAGGAGAATACAACCTGGCCCATTTAAGCGGAGTGTTTGACTATGCCAGATATGTAGGACTTGATTTCAACACCGCCCTTGATGAAAGCAAAATTAAAAACCTGGACCTGGTCATGCAGGCCATGGTAAAACCATACAGAAAGATTACCCCTGATGCCCTCTCAGCCGTACCTTACAGTTTAGGACAGACAGGCATAGCATACAACACCAAGTACATTTCCAAAGAAAAAGCAGAAAAGCTTGGAGCTTCCCTGCTCTGGGATGATTCTGTCAAGGGTAATCTGGGCAGCTGGGGCGACTGGCGGACTAATATCTGGTACGCAGCCCTGCATACCGATCAAAATCCCAACGACATCCAGGATCTGGATGCTGTGTGGAATGCTTTGAAGGCACAGGTTCCCATGGTTAAAAAGTACTGGTCTTCCGGCGCTGAACTCATGAGTCTGCTTGCCAATGAAGAAATTTACGCCACTGTGGCCTGGTCTGGACGAGTGGTCCAGCTCAAGGACCAGGGTTACCCCATTGAATATCTATCCCCCTACAATTGCTATTCATGGCAGGAATGTATTTTTGTCATCAAGGGCACTGACCTGAATATGGCCCACCAGCTTCTAAACTTCATGCTTGAGCCTGAAGCCGCCATAGCCGTGAGTGAAGGCATGGGATATCCTCCAAGTCTTGACCCGACCAAAGTAGAACTCGGCGAAATAATCAAGAAACTGCCGGCCTTTGATCCCACAGGCAAACTGGAAGGTTATCTCTTTGCTGATCCGGGTTACTGGAACGACCGCCAGGTGGAATGGGCAGAGAAATGGGACAGGATAAAAGCTACCAGCTGATTTATCTCTCTAAAATAAACCGGCCTCCCGGCGATTCTTCATCGCCGGGAGGTATATAATCAGGAGAATTTCTCAAAGTGGAAAGTTCACAACAAAACATGGTGGTTCAGCTAAAAGGAATTGTTAAAAATTTCGGTAAACTGGAAGCCGTAAAAAAAATTGATCTCAATGTGGAGCAGGGATCACTGGTGACCCTTCTGGGTCCGTCAGGCTGCGGCAAAACCACTATCCTACGCATGATCGCCGGACTGGAACACCCCACTGAAGGTGAAATATATATCAATGGAAAAGTGGTTAATGACATCCCCATTCACAAACGCAACCTTGGAATGATTTTTCAGAATTACGCCCTCTTCCCTCATAAAAGCATTTTTGACAATGTTGCCTTTGGCCTGAAGTACCGGGACGTTTCCAAGACAGACATGAAAGACAAGGTAAGAAAGGCTCTGGAGATGGTTCGTCTGCCTGATGTCGGGAAGCGTTATCCATCACAATTGTCCGGAGGACAGCAGCAGCGTATCGCCCTGGCCCGGGCCATTGTCATTGAACCAGATGTGTTGCTTATGGACGAACCCCTGTCCGCCTTGGATGAAAATCTCAGAGAAGACATGCGCAGAGAAATTGACAATCTGCAGCAAATGATTGGTGTAACCACTATTTTTGTAACCCATGATCAGCGTGAAGCCCTGAGCATGTCTGACAAGATTATCGTAATGAAGGACGGCGTCCTGCAGCAGGAAGGACCGCCTGAAGATGTATATAACATCCCAACCAATCGCTTTGTGGCTGACTTTCTCGGTTCCTCAAACTTTTTTGACGCTGAGGTCACGGCTCTGGAGAATGACTACTACAGAGTGCGTCTTGAGTCCGGACATGAATTCATATCTGACCACCCAATGAAGTGGGAGGTCAACGATAAGGTTGAACTGGTCGTCCGTGCTCAGAAATTCTATGTTTTCCCGGAAAATGAAGCCCCTGATGAAAATGAAGGCAATCTTTTTAAAGGAGTGATCAAAGACCGCAGTTACATGGGCGGCGAGGTAAGTTATTTTATTGATCTGGAAGGAGGACTTTCCATACATGTCATCAGCATAGTAAATCTCAGGGCCCTGAAAATCGGGGA
>JBHEPK010000108.1:0-3400 GCA_046260325.1 Desulfonatronovibrio sp. | reverse complement strand
AAAGTTGTGGTGGACGTATCTCCGAGACATTGCGGTCTACTTCCGCGAACTTGAAATGAATAATTTTCCTGATTTATTGAAATGATCCACAATGATATTCAACAAAGTTTTAAGGAGTGCTTCTCCAGCTCCATTACGACCATAGATTCACACACCGCAGGAGAATATACCAGACTCATTGTTCACGGCCTGCCTGATATCTCCGGCCAGACCATGCCAGCCAAACGTGAACATTTTATGACCCACTTAGACAGCGAAAGGCTCATGCTTACCCGTGAACCCAGGGGCAACAAGGATGTTGTTGCAGCTGCTGTTACTGAACCGGTAACTCCGGGAGCATCTTTCGGCCTTATCTATATGGATGCATGCAGATATCCCTATTTATGCGGGCATGCCACAATCGGCGCTGTCACCACCCTCCTTGAAACAGGCCTTATAAAAGTTGAACCGGATCAAAAAGGACAAATAAATATCCTGGTCGATACTCCTTCCGGCCCCATGCCTGTTCAAGCATCTTATCAAAAAAAGCAAAATATCATCCGTTTCCTTTACATCTGTTCCCTGTTTTGTACATTCTACCCAAGTCTCTCTTTTTTTGCCCAATATTGGAAAAATAGAAATTGATCTGGTTTGCGCTGGTGGTTTTTTTGCCATGGTTAATCTTGAGCAGCCCTGGTTTAAAGGAAAAGATCTGAGCAGAAACCAGCTCATCAATCTTGGCATGTCCATTACTCAAGAGTCATGCAGACAGCTTAAAGTTATGCATCCCTTAAGGTCTGAAGTTTCAACTGTGGATGTCACAGAATTTTACAGGCATATTGACGAGACTCACGGCTCAAGTATTGTTATTTATGGAGAATCCCACATGGACCGTTCACCATGCGGCACAGGAACTTCTGCTAAAATGGCCCTGTTGTACTCCCAGGGGCTGATTCCAAAAAACGTCTCATATGTTAACAAAGGACCTTTGGAAACTGCTTTTAGTGCGAGAGTTATTGAAGATACTAAAGTAGGATCATATCCGGCTGTAGTTGTCAAAATAACCGGAAGTGCTCATATAACCGGCCTGCACCAGTTTGTTCTGGACAAAAATGACCCTTTTCCCCGGGGTTTTCTGCTGTAAATTAAAAGCTGTCAAAATATGCGAAAACCTGACCTGATTCTGGAAAACGCCCAGATATACACCATGGATCCCCAAAGACCCACGGCCTGCTCCGTAGCTATTGCCGGCAGAAGAATAATGTCTGTTGAGCATGATCCCAAAGCCAAAATTCCCACAGGGCCTAAAACCAGACGCATGGACCTTGAAGGCTGCCTTCTCCTTCCGGGATTCTGGGATTCACACTTTCACTACTATCAGTGGTCCATGGGCAGGACCTGCATTCCCCTCGATAAGGCAATATCTTTTGATCATTGTCTTGAAATGATCCGCGAGAAAAGTAATCAATTAAATTCCAGTAATGAAATTCCCTGGATTCAGGGCCAGGGTTTTAATGAGTCAGACTGGCCGGAAAGCAGAACACCTTTGCGCCAGGATCTGGATTCTGTCTGTCCTGACATACCTGTGCTTATCTGGAGATGTGATCTGCATTTGGCTGTGGCCAACTCAAAAGCTCTAAACATAAGCGGCATTTCAGATGATAAACCAGACCCCATACCCGGACTGTTTGGAAGAGACCATGCTGGAAGGCTTAATGGCATCCTGCGCGAAGAAGCCATAAATCTAATTAAAAAAGTTATTCCTGAACCAGATCTTGATTCAACAGCAGCAATCATGGGACAAGCCCAGTCAGGTCTCCATGAACTGGGAATAACCGCCATTCATGATGTCCGGTTGGCCGGAAGTCAATCTGAATCAGCCCTCACATTCAGGGCATGGCAGACCCTGCGCCAGAAACAGGAATTGAAGCTGCGATGCTGGACAAGTCTTCCTGGAGAAGAACGTAGATCTGTAGACCTTTTGGGGATGCGTACCGGGCTTGGAGATGAATACCTGCGTGTAGGCCACCTGAAATACTTTATGGATGGAGGAATGGGAGCCAGGACAGCCTGGATGATAGACCCGTATACTGACACTCAACAAAATGGGTTATGCCTGATCAATCCTGAAGAAATGTTAGAAGAAATAATAGGTGCTGATCAGGCAGGGCTGGCTGTAATGGTTCATGCTATTGGAGACAGGGCCGGGCATGAGCTTGTCAAAGTATTTGAAAAAGCCAGGGCAGCAATGCCTGAAAAGGCAATCCAGCCAGCTCTTAGTCACCGCATAGAACATGTCCAGGTTATCAGAAAACCTGATCTGCAAAGACTGGCGGCCTTGAACATGCCTGTATCTGTGCAGCCTGCAAATATGCTCCTGGATATCAATATGATAAACCAGTGCGCTGGAAAGGCAGCCCAATGTGCCTATTCTTTTAAAAACATGATTGACGCCGGCCTGCTGGTCATGTTCAGTTCTGATTGTCCAGTTTGTGATCCCAATCCCCTGACTGGAATTCAAGCGGCCATAACCAGATCAAGAAATAACGGCACTCCAGAGGGTGGATGGTATCCAGACCAGAAAATTTCCCTGCATCAGGCCTTGAATGCATATATATCATCCCCGGCCAAAGCTTATAAGTCCTGGCACACCCATGGCAGCATAACCTCTGGCAAATTCGCTGACATGGTGGTTTTTAAAAATAATCTGTTTAATTCCGATCCCATGCACCTGTATCGCTCCAAAGTAGCCATGACTGTTTTTGACGGGAAAATTGTTTACCAGGCATAAAACGGGGCAAACAAAAAAATATGAGCAGCAATTCCATCTCAAACATCGATGACTCAATAAAACCAAGTGAGGAATGATCATGAATGAAAAAACAAGCCAACTCCTTGAAAGGCGCAAAAAGTTTGTTCCCAAAGGTGTATTCAACGTAACTTCATACTTTGCCGAGTCAGCAAAACAGGGAACAATTACAGATGTGGAAGGCAGAGAACTTATTGATTTTGCCGGAGGAATAGGCGTGGTCAATGTGGGGCATACTCACCCCAAGGTTGTTCAAGCAGTTTGTAAACAGGCAGAGAGATTCACCCATACCTGCTTTCATGTGGTCATGTACCAGGAATATATTGACCTCGCGGAAAAATTGACTGGTCTTACTCCAGGTGATTTTCCCAAAATGGCGGCCCTTTTCAACAGCGGAGCTGAAGCGGTTGAAAATGCGGTCAAATCTGCCAGACACTACAGCGGCAGAAGCGCTGTAATATCCTTTGACTGCGGGTTTCACGGCCGCACCCTTCTGTCCATGAGCCTCACCGGCAAGGTAAAACCCTACAAGCTTGGATTCGGGCCTTTTGCGCCGGAAACATATCATATGCCTTATGCTTATTGTTACCGCTGTCCGTTAAACCTGAACTA
>JBHEPK010000107.1:0-6996 GCA_046260325.1 Desulfonatronovibrio sp. | reverse complement strand
GTCCAAGAAGGTAAAGCATCCATTTTTCAACCTGTTCATCTGTATATAACAGTTGAAACCAGTTGATTACTTTTTCAGTTTCCAAAAGGATGTTATTAATATTGGGAGTGAGCTTCAGAAGAGGGTGGATGTTGCGCAGAAGCCCGAAATTTTCCATCCTGGAGATACATCCCAATGGATTGTTTTCTTCGAATATCATTTTCAGTTCATGAAAAATTCGACTGCCTGAAAGTTTATGGAAGATATTAAGGTCAACAGCATTTTTTATAAGTTTCTCCGTTTGAAGACCTATTCTGAATGAAAAGCGCTGCTCAAATCGGATGGCTCTGATAATGCGCGTGGGATCTTCCACAAAACTTAGTGAATGCAATACCCTGATTATTTTGTCCTTGATATCTCTCTGTCCGCCGAAAAAGTCCACAAGCTTTCCAAAATTATCTGGATTCAAATGAACAGCCAGGGCATTGACGCTGAAGTCCCTGCGGTACAAGTCCATTTTAATGGATGATAGTTCAACTGTGGGCAGGGCAGCAGGGTGTTCATAATATTCCAGCCTGGCTGTAGCCACATCAATCTTTTGTTCATCTTCAAGGATGACCACGGCCGTCTGGAACTTATGATGAGCTCGTACTCTTCCGCCAAGCTCTGCAGATAGTTTTCTGGCAAAAGCAATTCCGTCCCCCTCAACCACAAGATCCACATCAAGGTTGTCCCGGTCCAGAAGGATATCTCTGACAAAACCACCTACAATGTATAATTGAAAGCCCATATCGTGGGAAAGCTTTCCGCATTTTTCCAGAAGACTGATTATATTTTCAGGCAATCTGTCCCTGAGCATTTTTTTAATATTTCGTTCACGTTTTCTTTCTGGAAGCAGGGTTTCAGGAATGCGGGCAGGCTCTTTAATTATATTATTTATAAGATCTGTGCGGGTGACAACTCCAATGATTTTATCGTCTTCTTCTATGGGTATCAGGCGTTGCCTCTGTCCGATGATTACTTCCATAACTTTGTAAAGATCTTCGGCTGTGTCCAGGGTTGTAAAATCAGTGATCATATACTCTTTGACTGGAATCTTTCCCAACCCATGCCCCACAGCTTTATCGGCAAGCTGATGTTCAAGGATGCCTGCGCATTTAAGCGTATCTTTGAAAACTACTGGTATGGCCTTTAGACCGAATCTGGTCATGGTCTCAGAAGCTCGGGAAATAATTATATCCTCTTCAATGGTTACAGCAGGGGAGGACATGAGATTAGATACAAGAATCTGGGGATTGATCTGTGAGTATAACAGTCCGAAAAGCTCATCTTTAACCTGGGTAATGGTTTTATGTTTGATGGTTGCAGAGGCGGCAAATGAATGGCCTCCACCTCCAAGAGATGAACAGATTTCCCCCACATCAACGTCTGTTGTTCGGCTTCTTGCCACGATATGAACTCTGTCCATCATTTTGCCTATGGCAAAGAGCACTCTTATATTTTCCATGTCCAGGATTTTATGGGCGAGCAGGGCAAAATCTCCCACATAATGTTCCAGGGAAACGTTAGCAACAACCACATCTATTCCATTTATTTTGTGTGTAGTTGCTGATTCAAGAAGGGTGTTGAGTATTGAGATCTGCTCTGCTGAAAGATCCCTGTTGATAAGATCAGAAACCATATTCAGGTCCATGCCCTGAGAAAGGAGCCATGATGCCGCAGTATAGTCATGTGAAGTAGTGGAAGTAAATGTAAAGCATCCTGTATCTTCATATATGCCCAGTCCGAGGATTGTGGCCTCGTCTTCGGTCAGCTCAATCTTTTTGTCTATGAGGATTTCAGAAATTATGGATGTGGTTGATCCCCATGATTTTACAAGCTCAATACTGCCTGAGATATCTTCATCAGAATCCGGATGGTGATCATAAACATGAATTTCAAGGTCTGGATTGCTTAGAATAGGGGCTACATGTTTAATCCTGGATTTTTGTCTGGTATCAACTACAACAAGCTTTTTTACCGAGTCCGGATCTATTTCCTTGAATGATTTAAAGTTATAAAGATAGGTCGCGCTTTGGATAAAAAAGTTTTTGAGATTTTTCTCCTGACTGCCGGGAAATATCATTACTGAATCAGGATAAAGCTTACCTGCGGCAATCATTGAGGAGAGAGCGTCAAAGTCGGCATTGACATGACAGGTGATAACTATTGGTGCATTGATCTTTGTTTTTTTCATGAGAATAGGGGGGTTGTGTCAGTTTCCTGATCTGGGGTGAAATTTTTCATGAGTTGCTTTCAGCCTGTCGCTCTGGACATGAGTATATATTTCTGTAGCTGTAATATCGGAATGCCCGAGAAGAATCTGAACCGTGCGCAAATCTGCACCGCCTTCAAGCAGATGGGTGGCAAAGGAATGTCTTAAGGTATGCGGAGATACTTCCCTGGTAATGCCGGCATTGAGGGCATATTTTTTTATTATTTTCCAGATGCCCTGTCTGGTAAGACCCTTACCTGATCTATTCAGAAACATGAAGTCTGAACGCGGTGAAAATTCTCCCCGCCAGTTTTGCAGATAAAACTCAATCCATTTCATGCAGGTATAGTGCAAAGGCACAATCCGTTCCTTGCCACCTTTGCCCCAGACCCTGACAGTACCTGTCTGCGGGTCAAAATTCAAAACCTTAAGTCCGGCCACTTCTGATACTCTTAGTCCTGCGGCATAGAGCAGCTCAAGCATGGCTTTATCTCTGGCCCCGAGTTTATTATTTATTTCAGGCTGGGAAAGAATGCTCTCTACCTGGTCAACAGAAAGTACTTTTGGAAGAAGTTTGGGAAGTTTGGGGTTTTCCAGAATTCCTGTGGGATTTTCCTGAACTATACCCTGTTCTGCAAGAAAAGAATAAAATCCTCGCAAGGCCGCCATGTGTCTGGCCAGACTCCTGCTTTGCAGTCCTTTTTTTCGCAGCAGCATGAGGTATATGAAAATATTCTGTTCAGAAACACTGGCAACAGGGAGAGATTTTTCCTCAAGAAAAAAAATGAAAGAGTTAAGATCTTCTGTATAAGAACTTACAGTTGCCTGGGAAAGTCCTCTGATTATTAGAATATGTTCAATAAATTTTTTAACAAGAGACCTGTCCTGGCCTTGAGAATCCAATGCAGCTAACCTCTTTGGGGTTGAGAGTGATTGAAACTTGCTTGTGTAAATATAAAGATATAGGATGTCATCTTCATTACATTGGTTGATTAACTTTTTTCTTAACAGGCTGTTGAAGAGAAAATATTTGGGATACAAGGTCTTTATAAGTCTTGGTTCTAACATGGGATTATGCAGCAAGAATCTGCAAAAAGCAATTGCTGCCATAAGTACACTGGGTGGGCTGAAGATTCTTTCCAAGTCCAGTATTTACCACACTGAACCCCAGGATATGCTGAAACAGCCCTGGTTCATTAACCAGGTTATTTCCATAGATCTGGAAGAACAGATAACTCCAACAATACTTCTTAAATTTCTGAATGATATTGAACTGAATATGGGGCGCTTGCCTGGAATACCTAAAGGGCCCAGGGTGATTGATCTGGATATATTGACATTTGAAAATAAGGTTATCAGTTCTCAGGAATTGACCATCCCGCATCCTCAGATGAAGAAAAGGGCGTTTGTTTTGATTCCTCTTCAGGAAATCAGTCCTGATTTTGTTTTTTTTGACGGGGAAACTATTGATGAAGCTCTGAGAAAAATTCAGTTCAGGGTTGAACAGAACAGAATATATCAGAAAATGAATACATAAAATTTAACAAAAACTTCAAGGAATTTAAACATGTTGAAAATTATCATCCTCGTTGTTGTTGGTTATATTCTTTACAAGCTCCTGATTAATGATCGAAAGAAAAAAAAGGACAAGGTATCAGATGACCATAAAAAAATGGCTGCCAGCGGAGTAATGATCAAGGACCCTGTCTGTGGTACATATGTAGATAAAGAAAGTGATATTAGAGTGAAAAAAAACAACAAGGTTTTGTGTTTCTGCAGTTATGAATGCAGGGACAAATATTTGAAAAGTATTGGAGCTGAAGACGCAGTCAATGATGATTAAAACACAAGGTATAAAAGATGCTGAACAATTATAGTTCAGAAAACAATTTAACTGGAAGAGGTGATAATGAAATTTTTTATTGATACAGCAAATATTCAGGAAATAAAGAAAGGCATTGAATACGGGATGGTGGACGGCGTAACAACAAACCCAAGCCTTATGGCCAAAGAAGGCAAAGACTGGAAAGAAGTAGCTGCTGAAATATGTGAATTGGTGGAAGGACCAGTGAGTCTTGAAGTAATAGCAACTAATTCAAAAGAGATGATCAAAGAAGCCACAGAACTTGTTAAGTTTGGTCCCAATGTTGTTGTTAAGATTCCTATGACCATGGATGGCATCGAGGCAGTCAAGGCCCTTACAGAAATGCAGATAGAAACTAATGTGACTTTGGTTTTTTCGCCCCTGCAGGCTCTGCTTGCAGCCAAGGCTGGAGCAGCTTATGTAAGTCCATTTGTAGGCAGGCTGGATGATATAGGTCAAAACGGCATGGATGCGGTCAGCAGTATCATTGATATTTATGATAATTATGCTTTTGATACTGAAATTATTGTAGCGAGTGTAAGACATCCTGGTCATGTTCTTGATTCAGCCATGATGGGTGCTGACATCGCAACCATTCCTTTTAAGGTAATTGAGAAGCTGTCCAAACATCCTTTAACAGATATTGGACTTGAAGCTTTTCTTAAAGACTGGAACAAAGCTAAATAGTTTTCATCCGGAAACTGTTCTTTAAATTAATACCGCTACCAAGGCCGGTTTTTCCTATCAGGGAAAACCGGCCTTTTTTTTGTTTTTAAGTTCCAGCTCCCGAAGGTCAACTCCCAGGCCAAGTTTAATTTTCAGCAGGCTTGGAGCCCCCTTTGTTTTGTTATAATTGTCTCATAATGTAAATTATGTAAACTTTAGTAACGATGAGCAGGGGGACCTCAAGCAGCTAAACCTCTGGAAAATCGAACATTCCAGGCTCTTCTCCTCTTTCTATTGACCTGTGTCCTCAAAAGGAATTAAGAACTTGTCAGGCAGCCAAAGGTATTTCCCTTGCTGAATTAAAAATTGAACTTCCTGATTTTTCCATCATAAGGATTGATAACTTGAAAACCAAAACAATCTTCCGGGTGTATAAAATGATTCTATTTAAATTTTTGCTTTTTCAGTTGGTTTTTCTTTTGTTTCTAAGTTTTCCAGTCCATGGTTCTCAGATTGAAAACCAGGATTCATATCATCAGTGGCTCAGAGATTATGGAGCCATGGACATCTACGCCATGAGTGTAAAAGAACGTGAATCAGGTCCAGACGGTCAACTTGAATACGCAGAAGCCCTCATAAGTATGGGTAATCCAGAAACGGCTGTTTCAGTTTTAAGAAGTATTGACGTCAGTCAGTCACCTGAACTTGAAGGAAAAGTTCACTGGGTGATGCACCGGGCCCTGCGTCAGCTTGAAAATTTTGATCAGAGCATTCTGGCTGTATTAGAGGCTTCAAAGTATCTCAGAAGTGAAACCATTGCCGAACTTATGAAAAATGAACCTGGACTCAGGACTTTTTGGAGTAATGTCTGGAAAAAATGGTATTTTCAGACATTAACACCAGGAATAACCAATGAAGGTCGCAGGGTTATTATGGAAGACTCTGCTTTACTTGCAAAGACGGCCTGGCCTGATGACAGTTTATGGAGCACCCTATCCATCCCTTTGGCTGATTCTGAACAAAGCCTGCCTGCAGGAAATGATCACATACAGATCTCAAGGGCTTTAGCCATGTGGAGTATAGGACATTGGACACAAGCTGAAAAAGCTATCACTGGGATAGACAGCCCGGAAGTAAAAGTTTTTTTTGAAAATCTAAGTAATTTTCTAAGGGATCCTGATTCAACTAATTGGGATAAAAACCTGGAAAGTGGCAAAAGTCGCAGTTTTTATGCTGTATATTCTGATCACATTATGAATTACGCAGTGGAAAATTTTCAATTATCATCTCCTGGGCTTGGGTCCTGGGACCAATTCCTTGAACAGATAAAAGGTCTTTCCATTACAGGTGCTTTAGATCTTATCAGAAAAGAGCTGGCATCCGCCCTTCTTGCTCAAGAGGTTCGGGGACAGCTTGAGGCCCTGCAGTTTATTTATGAGCTTCAGCTGAGCTCATATGAAATTTCCTTTGATTCCTGGCATAAATCATTAGACAAATCCTCTGACCTGCCCTTTACTCTTTTTCTTGCTGCAGCCCTTGTCCACCAGGATATTTCCTGGTTGGAGCAATTACCAGAGGCAAGATATCCTTTTTTCAAAGAAATACTTAATGCTGCTGGTTACAATCCGGACTCAGAGCATATGGCTGATTTCTGGGCATTCAAAGCTGATGAAATAGATGCTCAATATAAAGAATACCCCCTTGATTATGCAGTCAATTTCATGTTTTTTGATAAATCTTTCCAAGACAGTCAGGATCAGACTGCTGCAAGAAATCTGGCATTTCTTTTCCCGCATTCAGAAAGAGGTCAGTATGCTTTTCTTTATCTGGCCAGACATGCATATAAAGAGGGAAATAAATCTCTTGCATGGAGATATCTGCAGAATATTTCTCAGGATTTTGCTCAGGGAGAGAGACAGTTGGAGATACTTGAGGCCAAGGCTGGAATACTTATGGATATGGGGCAGGAGGATGACTCCTTGGAAACATATCAGACCATATTGGATAAAGATCCAGGCCGGATTAGTTATGAAAGAAGGCTAAGGCTTGCATTGCTTGCCCAGGAAAAAAAACAATGGGATACAGCCCAAAAAATGCTTGAAGCCATATGGACTGAAAGAGATAATGTTCCAACTGAAATTCAGGCCGAGGTGCTTTTCTGGCTGGGTGAAGGGGCTCAATTAAATGGCAATATTGATGAGGCCCTTGATTATTACTTGCGCCTGTCCTGGCA
>JBHEPK010000106.1:6576-7050 GCA_046260325.1 Desulfonatronovibrio sp. | reverse complement strand
GGATAATAAAAGGACTTGGCAGAAACATTACTCTTTTTGCCATAACATTCACTCTTCTAAGCATAGCCGCTTACCTTATAGCCAGGACTTTCCTCTTTATAATCGCGGATTATGTCTGGTATGAAAAGTTTTTCGGCTTTTTGCTGCTTATGGCCCAGGCTTTCATACTGACTCATGGTTTTGGTTATTTTTTGAACCTTTTTCGGGTAGTCAATTCAGAGGATGGCCACGGTTCTGAGTCTAAACTGAAGACCATGGAGCTAACAGAATATCCTCCTGTTGCAATCATTGTCTCTTCATATCGTGAACCACTTGAGGTGGTGGAAGACACACTTATCAGCTTTTATAACCTTACTTATCCCAATAAGCGTATCTATTTTCTTGATGATACCCGTTATGATCTTAAAGACTGGAAGCCTGGAGAGGCAGATGCTTACAGACATAAGATTGATGATCTTTGTGAGCGTATCGGGG
>JBHEPK010000106.1:0-6566 GCA_046260325.1 Desulfonatronovibrio sp. | reverse complement strand
CCTTTTCCGCAGAAGATGGCGAGGCGCCAAGGCAGGAATGATCAATGATTTTCTGGAATTTCTTGAGGGCAAACCGCCGGATGGTTTCGAATTTATATCTTACGTAGAAGGCGAGCGTAAAAAGCCTGGTGATGAAAAATATATTATAGTGTTTGATGCTGATCAGAATCCTTTTCCAGATTTTGTGGAAAATCTTGTTTCCAGGATGGAAGCAAACCCCAAAGTGGCCTTTATTCAAACTCCGCAGTATTACAGCAATTTTGAATATAACCGGGTGGCCAGGGCCTCAGGCCTGCAGCAGGCGGTTTTTTATGAGTATATCTGTGAGGGGAAAAGTATGCAGGACGCCATGTTCTGTTGCGGGACCAATGTCATATTCAGGCGTGAAGCTTTGAATGACGTGGGCGGGTTTGACGAGTCCTCAGTAACTGAAGATTTTGCCACATCTTTGAAATTTCATCTCAAGGGCTGGCATTCAGCTTATCTGAATAAGGTCAGTGCTTTTGGTGATGGGCCTGAAGATCTGGGGGGATATTTTAAACAACAGTTTCGCTGGTCTCTTGGTACAGTTGGTTTATTCAGGACCATAGTTGGTCGTTTTTTCAGAAATCCCAGGGAATTGCCGCTATATAAGTGGTGGGAGTATATGCTCTCAGGAACGCATTATTTTGTTGGCTGGGTCATGATGATCCTGGTGATTTCGCCTGCATTATTTGTCCTGTTCAACATCCCGACTTATTTTGCCAGGCCTGAGATTTATTTTATGTTTTATACTCCGTATATTATTCTAACGTTCACCTTGTTTGCCTGGTCATTAACTCAGCGACACTACAGGATTTCTGAAGTGGTAACCGGAGTTCTACTGCAGGCTATATGTTTTCCGGTTTATGCCAAGGCTTCACTTCTTGCAGTCCTCGGCTACCGGGGAACTTTTAAAACCACGCCTAAGGGCATGAGCCTGTCTTTGCCTATTTATGCTCTGTGGCCTCAGATCGGTCTGGCTTTATTATGTCTCACAGCAGTTATCTGGGCTGGAATGCGCGCCTATTATGAACAGGAGCTTGTACTCGCGTTGATTGTAAATGCTTTCTGGTGTTTTTACCACTTTCTTATTCTGTCATCGGTCATATATTTTAACCAGCCTCTGGAGACAGAGTGAGGAAAGTCTGGAAAGAGAATGACTTCGCTCTAAAAGGCTTTACAAGCTCTTTTCCGTCATTCCGGCGAAACCCGGAATCCAGAATAGTTGAATAGCCATATCAGCCTGATATGCCATAAGTGGTGAATGGATACATAATATTAATATTGACAAGAATATATGCATGCATAATATGTATGCATAACAAAATAGATTTGAGGTGATTATGCAGCGTACGACAGTTATGATTCCAAAAGAGCTGAAGGCACAGGCTGTCAGATGTGCAGAGATGACGGGCGTTTCTCTCGGGCAGCTTATTCGTGACTCCTTACAGAAAGAGATTGAGCACGCACAAACCCAGGTTCATTCTCAGGATTCTTTCTTTGAGGATAAAGAGATCTATGAAGGAGAAGCCCCCCTGGATTCAAGTGTTGATCACGATAACTATATTTATTGATGACATGATATTTATCGATACAGGGGCTTTTATTGCCCGTTACCTTAAGAAAGACCAGTTTCATCAACAATCGCTGTCTTTGTGGTCTGATCTGGAATTAAAAAATGAAAAGTTGGTCACAAGTAATTTTGTTCTTGATGAAACAGCAACGCTTCTATCCAGAAGAGCTGGAAATGTCTTTGCTGCAAAACGCCTTAAAAATATCTATACTTCATATGTTTTCCAGATATTGAGGCCAGACAGGGATGATGAGGTAACAGCCCTTGATCTTATGGATAAATTTTCGGATCAGGCAGTTTCATTTACAGATTGTGTTTCTTTTGTACTAATGAACAGAATGCATATTGAAAGTGTCTTTACATTTGACCGACACTTTGATTTAGCTGGTTTTATCCGAATTTCCGGGTGAGGTCTTTATGATAAACATGGAAACATAAAATATTTTAATGTATGAAGCTCATGATCTAAAGAAATTTGTGTTTTTACTACTTTCTTATTCTGTCATCGGTCATATATTTTAACCAGCCTCTGGAGACAGAAGATTGATATTAAAATATTCATATTTTTAACCAAAATATCTAAAAAAAGATTTTTATGAAGAAAAACAGTATTTACATCTTTTTGTTTATTTGTCTTTCAATACTTATTTCAGGCTGTGACCAGGAGGAATTAGTTTTTGAAACCCCAACTACAGATAACGAGCTTCACTTTGGCATTGCTGTGGAAGGATTGCCTGAAAATGCTGATGCTCTGTACACATTGGAGCAGAAGGCAGGTCTTCCGGTAAGCATGGTTAATTTTTTTCTGCAATGGCCACAAGACCCTCATGAGTCTGAATTTCCACATGCAGCTTTTAAATCCATACATAATCTGGGTGCTGTTCCCATACTTACCTGGGAGCCCATGTATTATAGGGGTGAAACTGAATACATTGTTCCGGCCATTGATATCCTGAGTGGTAAGTATGATGAATACATAAATCTTTTTGCGCTGCGGATCAGAGAGTTGGAACATCCAGTAATAATCAGATTTGCTCATGAAATGAATCTAAAGCGTTATCACTGGGGTTCTGATGAATCTGAATATGGACCTGAGAGTCCTGAAAGGTATAAAAGGATGTTCAGGTATGTGCATACCAGGTTTGATGAAGTGGGAGCGGAAAATGCGCTCTTTGCGTTTTGTCCCAATGCCGAATCAATACCGCACCCGGAATACGACCAGGACGCTGCCTGGAACACAGCAATGAACTATTATCCGGGGGATACATATGTGGATATTCTTGGCATGGATGGTTATAACTGGGGAACTACCCAGCGCGCCCAAATTCACGGCTGGGAAAGCTCCTGGCAGTCTTTTGAAGATATTTTCAGCCCCATGTATCATGAGCTTAAAAAAATTAACCCTGTAAAACCTGTCATAGTGTTTGAAACAGCTACAGCAAGACAGGGCGGCAACCGGGATAAATGGGTGATTGAAGCCTTTAAAACAGCAGATTCCTGGGGACTTGGTTCAGTGATCTGGTTTCAGGTGGACAAGGAGATTGGATGGACTCTTGATAGGGAGGAAGGTTCCAGCTATGCTGGAGAAGTGCGCAGAATGCTTTTTTTTCCTTCAGGGATCATGTTTGAATAGATGTTTCCAATAAGATGTATGATCAGTTGAAGGTACGCAAGTAAAGCATTACTAAGGTGTTGTAGTTGTTGTACATCTTTTTTTCCAATATTTTCAGGGCCATGAGATATCTGACAATAACCTCGGAATCTAAGACTGAACTGAACAGATCCATATAGATTTCTGATTCCATACTGGCTCGCAATTCTTCAATATCTAACCAGTCCAGATCTGAAAGTTCAGTGTATTGTTCTTCCTTAGCCCTTGAGTAGATTTCGGTAAGATAGGCAGTGTTTTTCTGCAGACTTTGTTTTATCTCAGAAATAACTGCCTTGCGAAATTCCTGGTAATCTTCCCTGCCAAAATCTGCTACCCTGGTAAAGTAAGCTGTTAAATGGTCCAAATAAATGAGCATGCCTCTTTTTAAGAGTAAGCTGTCTTTAAGGACCAGAGTCAGAATCTTATCTGAGGATGTAAATTCAGTTAGATCTACTACTACTTCTCTTGATTCCAGAGATATGTAGACTGGATAGTTTTCAGGAAAGTGAGAGTCCAAAGCTACTCCGTATACCTGGGATTCCATTTCACTATCCCATTTTTCCCAGGCTATTGATCCCTGATTTCTGCTTTTTCCTTCAAATTTATATGGAAGATGGAGATTGATCCGGTCAGTCTTGAACAGCTTTTCTCTTGTCTGAACCCAGGAGGGGATTGCTATTTTCACTCCGCTTTGGCTGAAATCCTGAATTAGATATTGAAAAGGCTGAAAGTCCTCATCTCTTGACCCGAGAAATGGCAGGACAGTAGACTCGATTGGCAGCCTTTCTTCTCTGCGATGTTCCAAATTTTCTCCTGTATGGATTTTTTGTTTAAGCAGTCATTTACAGATTTCTTCTTATCTGATCCCAGATTTGCCTTGACCTGGATTCGTCCCCGATAAATCCCACCCGGATAGTTACCTGTGTAGAGTTTGCAGAAAGATATTTGGTGCTAATCCAGACATTAGTACCATCACGGTATTTGCCTTCAAAGCTTGTGGAATCAACCTTTTTTTCTTCCTTGGATATTTCAATTTCCAGGCTGTTCAGAGCGTTTCTGGCAGCTTCATGCACGGTGTGCATGTTGCGTCCTATATTTTCCTGCAAGCGCCCTTTAAAATATAAGGCAGTTCCACCCCCTGCAGCACCGCCCAACGCAAACCAGCAACCTGATAATCCCAGGCACAAGGTGAGAATTATAAATGCACAGATTTTTTGTTTAAGATTATACATGATTTTACTCTCCTGTATATGGCGTGGCCAAGTTGTTAAATATACCCCCATTCCTGAAGCCTGGCATGGGCATGCTGGGCATATTCTCCCTGACTGACCATCTGCAGATAGTCATAGTATTTCCGGGCAGCTGGTTCTCTTTGTCTTAGTCCTTCCAAGGAAAAGCCCTGAAAAAAAACAGTATTGGGGTTGCCTGGCAGGATTCTTTCATAGGTGTTGAATTCTTCCAAAGCCTGATTAAACCTTTTCAGTTTAAGGTTTGTCATGCCTGTGACATGGATTGCCTGAGGTTCCTGAGGATATACCTCTTTGGCTTTGCGGGCGAAGCTATTGGCCTCATGATGATTTTCTAAAGCCATATTGCATTTTGCCATTTTCAGATTAGCAGCATAATCATTTGGGGTAGTTTTCAAGGCTCTTTGATATTGCTCTCTGGCTTTTTGAGGGTCTTTCTGGGCCATTGCTTCATCACCATCTTGCAGAGACTTTATGGTTGGTGCAATTTTTCTCAAATTTGCCGTGTTGTCCATAAACCTTTCCCTGAAAATGGGTCTGGTTTTTTTCCTGGCCTGATATCTTGTCTCAACTTCTCTTAAGGCTGTCTGATAGCGTTCACTGCCCATGGGATGTGTTGAAAAAAGTACTGCCATGGAGTTTTCATTTTTTCCTGACATTTCATTGAGCATATCCATGAGACCCACAAAGCCTTCTGGGTTATAGTCAGCTTTTACCATATATTCCAGGCCAAGGGAGTCAGCTTCCCTTTCCTGGTTGCGGCTGTATCCGGCGAGAAGGGCCCCGGCCCCAATTCCACCAAGACCTGAAACCAGATCTCCAAGGTTGGACCCCACTGAAGCTGAAACCCCGGCCAGAACAACAGATGCCAAAAGTCCTCTGGACATTCGCTGGCTGGTATGACGGGCAGCAACATGGCCGGCTTCATGTCCAATGAGAGAAGCAAGCTCAGCCTCATTATCCAGGTCAAGAAGTATTCCTCTGGTGATACCGATGGTTCCGCCGGGAAAGGCGTATGCGTTTACATAGGGAGCATTGAGGGTATGAAAAGAAAAAGGCATGTCAGGGCGATGGCTCGTCCGGACAACAGTCTGACCCACATGGGATACATAATTATTTAGTGCTTTGTCTCTGACAACGCCATAGTCAGCTGAGATCTGGTGAGGAGAATTCTGTTTGTCTATGCTAATTTCCTGAGATTCTGACATGAGCATAAGTTCCTGACGTCCTGTTACCGGATTGGCAGCACATCCAGCTGCCAGGCTGATTCCGGCTGCTCCTGTAAAGTAAAGAAAATTTCGACGGCTAATGAACTTATTTGTGAAATTGGTATGTTGAATATGTCTTGACTTATTCATGCGCGACCTCTGGGAAGAAGGGTAAAAGGTGAACAGATACAAATTTTTAAGTTAATCCGTATTGTATTGCAATAGTTGACATCCTCCTCTCCCTAAAGGAAGAGGATTCCCATTTAAGAAAGGGATGGTAATAGGTTGCCCGTTACCATAGGTTCCTGCTTCATAGATGGCTGTCCATCTCCACAGGCTTTAATTCCCGCATGCCCTGCGGTATAGATGTTTATGGCTGCTATATGGTCAGCATTACCTTCAAACAGACATTTCCCACACTTGAATCTGCTTTGTGTTTTGCGGTTATCCATGTCCACATGAGCGCATACAGGGCAGGTTCTTGAAGTGTTGCGTGGATTTACTTTTTCAAGCCAGCCACCAAGCCATGAGAGCTTGTATTCAAGCTGTCTGAAAAACTCACTCCAGCTCTGATCCAATATTGACCTGTTCAGCCCTGATTTAGCTTTGACGTTTTTACCAGGGCTCTCAAGTGTACCTTTAGCAGACCCACTCATGTTTTTAACTTTCAAATCCTCAACAACTACGAAGCCGAACCTGTCTGCAATCATACTGGACAGCTTGTGCAGATAGTCTCTACGCACATCGGCTATTTTCTCATGCAGCCTTGCAATTTTGGCCTTGGCCTTCTTCCAGTTCTGAGAAAACTTGATCTTTCTGGCCAGGCTTTTCTGCAATCTGGCTAATTTAATGGCCAATGCCTTAAA
>JBHEPK010000105.1:0-7102 GCA_046260325.1 Desulfonatronovibrio sp. | reverse complement strand
TTATAAGCCTTGGCCTGATTTTCATAAGGCCTCTGATAAAAATTTCTGATGCTGCTTTTTCCTCTTTGTTTCAAGGTGGATTGCGTCCAAACACGTATGTGGGTATTTCAGCGGCTTTTGTTTTCCTCGGGGAAAAAGGTTTGACTCTGGCAGCCATGGTCATTGCCGTGATGGTACCTCTCGCCAATATTATCAGTGTGGCTGTTGTTACCAGGTATGGAGATAATCAGTCCAGGGGATGGAAACAGGCCTTTTACTCACTGATCACGAATCCTTTGATAATTGCCTGTGCAATGGGTGTTGCAGCTAACATTGCAGGACTAAAGCTTATCCTTGGTACTGATGAAGTGGTGCGCATTTTAAGCCAGGCATCCTTGTCCCTGGGACTTCTCGCTGTGGGGGCAGGACTCCAGTTCAGGGGAATCGCATCCAAGGCAGTGCCCATAATATGTTCAAGTATTTTTAAGCTGGCTTTACTGCCTCTGCTCATGGGAGGCGGGGCTTTATGGATGGGACTTGAAAAGGATTCCGTGCTGATTGTGGTTGTCTTTGCCTCACTGCCGTGCGGTGCTGCAGCCTATGTCATGGCCAGGCAATTGGGGGGAAGCTTAGATATGATGGCATCCATCATCACTGTGCAGACGGTCGCTGCTATTTTGAGCATGCCTTTGATTATTGGTTTGTTTATGTAGAAGGTTCAAGTGACTTGTAAGCCTAAAAAACAGGATTGAAGAAGAGTACTGCACCTAAGAGGCTGATGAAAATGGCGCCTGTCAGGGCTGGAATATGATAGAGTCTTGGATTAATGTTTGTGGATGTTGCCATTTTTGCCAGGATGTTCCTGGCAAAAAGAGAAGTTAAAGCAAAGCCAATGGTGGTCAGAGCGAGTCCAGAAGACAGAAAGAGCATGGCCATAAGTCCCACAGGAAGAATATCCAGGGTGATGGAAAAGAAAAGAATCAGCGCTGCTCCCGGGCAGGGAACCAGGCCTACAGCAAGACACAAGGACAATATTCCTTTTCTGTCTGATGGGGAGGTGCAGCACCCGCATTCATCATTTTGTTTATGAATGATTGCCTTTAATGACTTCCAGGCCAAAAATAACCCTACAAGGGTTATGAGGCCGGCACTTATCCTTTGCAGATGCCTGCCAGCTTCATCCACGGATCCCAGCCCGCCTGCCTTGAGCACAAAATAAAACAGGAACACCAGGACAACTGCAGACAGCACATGCATAAAGCTCATAAGTCCGCCCATTAAAACCCCATGCCTTATGTTAGCTTTTCTGCTTAAAAAATAAGTGCTTACAAAAACTTTTCCGTGTCCGGGGCCAAGGGCATGGATGACTCCGTAGGCGAAGGCCAGACCGAGATAAGACCAGAATGCCTTGCCCCAGGGATTTTCTCTGATTTCACGGGCGTATACTCCAGCCTTCTGCCTGATCTCAGACTGCAAGGTGATTATCCTGACCATGGCCTTTTGAGCCTTATCCTTCAGCCATTGAGGCATCAGGTTAGAAGGCATATCTGTTTTGGACTGTTCTTTTTCCTGTTGCGGAGACGGGGTTTGAAATGGATTCTGTGCAAACGAATCTATGGTAAAAACTGCGAGAAGAAGGGCGAAAAACAGGATGGAGTTTTTAATCATGATTCAGATGCGGTAACCTTTATTGCAAGAGGAGTCATAAATCCAAAATAATAGGTTAGTTCAGGCATTTTCTGGGTTGTATAGTTCAAATTCCATTTGGTTTTTTCACCTTTAAAATTTATCTCGTCAGGGGGGAAAAATATCTGGCAGTAAAAATCTTTATCATAAACAACGAAGTAGATATCCTGCGGATCAGATTCCAGTTTAATATTAAGGGGAAGAAAAAAAGAGTAGGTTGCGGACTCATTATGGAGACTCACGGAAAATTCTTCTAATACTTCAATGGCAATTTCATCCTTGCCGTTAAAGACTTTTGTCCAGAATCCAAATTTTTTCAGATTTTGAAAGGCCTCCTGGTACAGATTTTCAGTTTCTTCAGGAGAAAGCACACCGTCTTTATTGATGTCAAATTCATCAATTATCCATGCACTGAAATATTCATCAAATGTCCAGTGATGCCAGATGCCTTTAACTCCATCCTGATCCATTTCCACTTCCATCTCAGCCTCAATAAAAACATGGGGATGGCCTATGCTCTGTTTGGGGACAGAGAAAAAAAGCATCAGGATGGTCAACAGGGTGATGGATATTTTCTTCATAAATACTCAGCAAAAAGATTTTTTCTGAATTATAATTATGTACATTGTTTTTAATAATAACAGGCCGCCCAACATCTTTCAATAATAGTTGAACGGCCTGATAGCAATGATATTTTGGGTATGTTTCTAACGCACCAGATCTTTAAGTTTATCCAGTGCCTGCTGCATCTTGTCAATCGCCTCTTTGATGCCTTCCTGCATTCCTTCTTTGAGATCAGGGAAGAACCCTGGCTCAGAATCCACTGGTTCATCAGTTTCTACCACAGGGGCCACTGCAGGCAGTTTACCCACTAAGGCATCAATGGAATGGTCTAAGGTCTGGTGCATGACCACCTGCCTTGAGTCAGCGAGGATAATGCGCCGCAGTTCAGGGAAGTCCAGATTGTCCGGCTTGAGGAATACGGGTTCCGCATAAAGAAGGGCGTCACCCACAGGCACCACAAGAAGTATTCCCCGGAGAACTTCTGAACCTACCTGC
This sequence comes from Desulfonatronovibrio sp., assembly GCA_046260325.1. Taxonomy (GTDB): domain Bacteria; phylum Desulfobacterota; class Desulfovibrionia; order Desulfovibrionales; family Desulfonatronovibrionaceae; genus Desulfonatronovibrio. The sequence goes on along the minus strand of JBHEPK010000105.1, from coordinate 4,378 downwards.
CCCCAGAGGGTGAACTGTTCAGAAATTACAGCATCATTGTCTATCCTTGCTTCCACCTGGTTGGGGCCATCTATATGCCTGCCGGTGGGGAACTTGAAGAGAGTCAGTTCTCCGTAGTTTTCACCGTCACTGCGGGCAGCCATCCAGCCCACAAGATTATTTCTGTTAATGGGAGTAAAAGGCTGAATAAGCAAAAATTCCTCTTTTTCTTCTCCAGGCAGTCTGGCCACTATATAATATGGTTTCAGTACCTCGGAACGTCCAAATGAATGTTGGATAGGAACAGACCATTGATCTTCCTTGTTATAAAAAACAACCGGATCTTTCATATGATACTGCAGCAGCATCTGAGTCTGGACTGTAAAGATGTCTTGAGGATACCTTACATGGCTTTTTAGATATTCCGGCATTTCTTCCATGGGCTGGAAGAGATCAGGAAAGATTTCCTGATAGGTTTGAATAATTGGATCATTTGGATCAGAAACATAGTAGGTTATGCTGCCGTTGTAAGCATCTACCACAGCTTTAACGCTGTTGCGGATGTAGTTAAAATTGTCCTGCCATGGTGTTGAGTAAGGATAACGGTTGGTTGTTGTGTAGGCATCCTGAATCCAGAAAATTCTTCCGTCAGCCACCACACTGTATGCTTCAGTATTTCTTTCAAGAAACGGAGTTATCTCGGAGAAACGTTCAGAAACAGTGCGCCTGTATTGGATGAGGCTGTCAGAGTTTATTTCTCCGGAAATGAGGATATTAATATCTTTGAACTGCCAGGCATACATGATGCGTTTGAAAAATGAGCTCAGCTGAACCCCTCCGCTTCCCCCATAATGTGTGTAAACCGGGCCTTCAGGGCCTGGATAGTTAAATTCCTGCATTCTGGTCCGGACCACAAGATATTCAAGACTTTTAAGTCCATAATATATTTCCGGACGCTCAAGTTTAATTTTTCCAGTGGGGGGAAGGTCACGCAAGAAAAATCCGGGCCTTCCGCCTTCTTCTACTTCGGTTACCGGGGTCATGGCCACTCCATAACCATGAGTAAACTGAAGACGCCTGTTGACCCAGCGCTGGGCTTCAGAAGGAAGTTTGTCAGCTGACAGTTCGCGTGTTGCCAGCATTACCTGTCTTAATTCATTATCAACTGTGTAACGGTCGGTATGTACAGCGAGGAAGTCATAATAAAGACGGAAAAACTGGATCTGGTTGTAACTCTGCAGCAAAGGGCCTTCATCCCAGAGACGGATATTCTGGATTGTTCCCTGGTTGTTTTCAAGGTTAGTCCGTTCAACTTCACCTCTGCCTGGATGACTTTTGGTAGTCATATCTTCCAGACCAAAAGCCGCTCTGGTATAGCGGATGTTTTCAGCTAAGTATTCCCTTTCTCTGGCCAACTCACTTGGCTCAACCATCAAACGCTGGACTAAGCCCGGGGCAATGCTTGTTATAAGCAGGTTAAGGCCAAACCAAAGCCCCACAGACCAGATCATGAGCATTCTACCCTTAGAAAAGGCACCTTTGGCAAAAATTCCTGCACAGGCCAGGGCAATTATAGTCATTATGGTTAATCCTGGAAGCAGGATATTGTGATCTGTATATCCCACTCCGAACACAGCACCCATGGGGGAGTACAGGAGTTCATAGCGGCTGAGCCAGTGGCCGGCAGCTACTAAGACAAAAACTGCGGCACCCAGAAGAGCCAGATGGGTTTTGATTTTGCCGGTCAGAGCAAAGAGTTCACCCCGAATGATACTGTTTAAGTAGTAAAAACCTGCAACAATGACCATTACAGAGAAAGTCACAGCCACAAGCCAGGAGCGGACGAATTCAAGGGCCGGCAAGCTGAATACAAAGTATGAAAAATCTCTTCCAAAGACTGGGTCTGTTTCCCCAAAAGGAACCTGGTTGAGGAAACGGAGCATAAGTTCCCATTCAGTGGATGGAGCGCGGCCAAGAAAGAATCCAGCCAGGGCTACAACACCTACTGATCCCCAGATCAGAATTTTTCTGGCAGTCAGGTATATATTTGATGGAACATTTGGATTAACAAGCCTGAGTCTCTTCGTAGTATTGTAAGCCAAATACAGATTGGGGGCTGCAATGAGAAGGACTATGATCACTCCGAAAAGAAACAGGATGACCTTGGTGCTGATGATTTTTAAGAGGATAGACTCATAGCTTAGACTTTGATACCAGAGCCAGTCAGTGTAAAAGCTCTGGGTCCAGCTGATGGCCATCCATGCAAACATGACAACGAGTGCCAAAAAGGCAAGTTTTACAAGTTTTTGTATTTTTGTCAGGTCAATATCTTCCAGTCTGATGGGGCCTCCCTGGTTATAGGGATCTCCCGGTCCAAAACCGTTGGCCATAATATACCTCAGTTAAGTTTATTAAATTGCAGATTGTTTGATGAGATCTAATCAATATGGGTAAAAAACAGCAAGGTCAATGATTTGTGGGTATTCTCTGCTTTTTCATCAAGCTGACAAGTAAGTTGAGCCGGGTTCTATCAGAAACATTCAGGGAGGTTAGTGAAAGCTGATCAGGGGGATTATTGAAGTGTAAAAAAATATGTCGTAATCTATTGCTTGTTTTCTCCTCTGGCACACTCACTACAAAGACCATAAAGGTACATACTGTGACTGCTCAGGGTAAAACCATTCTTGGCGGCCAGTTCTTCCTGCAGGCTTTCAATCCTTTCATCCACCACTTCAACACTTTTCCCGCATTCATTGCATATGAGATGATCGTGATGTTTATGACCAAAATAAGGCTCATACCGTGAAACACCATCACCAAAGTCTACTTCTCTTGCTATTTTGGAGTCAGAAAAAAGTTTGAGGGTGCGGTAGACTGTTGCCTGACCAATGGAAGGATCTTTTTTCTTAACCAGTCCATATAGTTCCTCAGGAGAGATGTGCTCTTTGATGTCCCAGAAAACGTCAAAGATTAATGCCCTCTGCGAGGTAAACTTTAGCTTTTTTCTCGCTAAGTAGTTGAAGAATTGTTGTCGTGCTGCCTGCATATAATTTTAATAAAATGTGATTTTGATAATCCGTATCTTGAGAAGGATAAGATTGTCAACAAGATTATTGATACTTTATTTTACTGGCGTGATATATTAATATTTGTAGTAAGCGGTCCAGCCAATTAGCTGTTTTTAAATTGCTTCCAACGGAGTTTATCAATGATCAAGATACTATCCTGTCCTCAGATGCATGCCATAGGGAAAAAACTTTGTGCTGAAAATAAGCTCTTTCAGTTAGAGGAAATTCAATGGAGAAATTTCAAGGATGGATTCCCAGACCTCAAGATAATGGGTGCGTCAGAGTTGAGCAACAGTCACGTAATTTTTCTTTCCTCCCTGGAGAATCCTTCTGAAATATTCAGGCAGCTTGCAGTGGTGTATGAGCTTCCAAGGCTTGCAGTCAAGTCTTTGAAGGTTGTTCTGCCATATTTCCCAACAGGGACCATGGAAAGGGTTGATGAAGAAGGGGAAATTGCCACAGCGTCCACACTGGCCAGGATGCTTTCCATGATTCCCGGCACCATGTCCGGACCAGTGCAGATACTTATTTATGACATACATGCCCTGCAGGAAAGATTCTACTTTTCTGATGAAGTGATTCCCAGGTTGGAGACAGCTATTCCTCTGCTCTTAGAGCGTATCAGGGGGATGAAAAATGTTGCAGTGGCATTTCCAGATGAAGGAGCGTGGAAGCGTTTTGGCAGAATGTTTAAGGGTTATCCATTGATAACTGCCCACAAAGTCAGGGACAGGGATGGAAGAAAAGTTATTATTAAAGAAGGAGATCCGTCAGGAAAGCATGTTATAATTGTTGACGATTTGGTAATGACCGGGGGAACTCTTTTGAAATGCAAGCAGGCATTGATGGATTCCGGGGCAAAAGAGGTAAGTGCTTATGTCACCCATGGGGTTTTTCCTGATGATTCCTGGCAGAGATTCGTTGATCAGGATTTTTCCCGTTTCTGGATGACAGATTCATGTCCTGACTCTGCAGGCAGGGTGCAGGGGGTTGAACCATTTGAAATCTTGTCTTTGAAAGATGACATAAGTGTGAAAATATTATCAGATGTATGTTAAAAAGTGTAACTATTCACCATGCTGCGAGGACAGCTTTAGGCTTCTAAGTAACTTGAACCGTTTGAGCAATAAATTCAGAATATTATGGTTTTGCCATACAGATTGCTTCGGTCGCTTCGCTCTCTCGCAATGACAGGTGTTGAGTAACTACATCTGTGGCTGCCAGGTGTCATTGCGAGCGAGTCTTCGAGCGCGGCAATCTCTCACGCGCAGAGGTAATTTAAAGTTACTTTTTGGATTGGTTCCGGTTTGCCCGGATGAGCCCCTTACACA
>JBHEPK010000104.1:0-7116 GCA_046260325.1 Desulfonatronovibrio sp. | reverse complement strand
CACATGCCTTTGATCAGAAGGGACTTGCAGTGGCCTTTTTATTCATGGCCTGCGGAGCTTTGAGATTGGCCAGGTTCAACCTGCAGACCAAAAATCTTCCCAAAAAGTTTTTTCTTGGGATGCCCATACCTGCAGCAGCCTGTACCCTTGCCACTTTTGTGCTGTTCAGTACCTACCTGCCCCCGAACATAAGCCCGGTTATTTTTTCCAAGGTAACACTTGTTCTTACGTTCATTTTAAGTTTGCTTATGATCAGCAAGGTTAAGTACGCCTCTTTCAAAGAAGTTGAAATGGTCAGGCTTCATCCCTTTTCTTCTACAGTTACAGCCATCATGATCTTTGTTCTGGTGGCATCCGAACCCAAATTTATCCTCTTCCTCTTTTTCATTACCTATGTATTTTCCGGCCTGATTTATACCTATCTTTATCTGCCCCTACGCAAACCAGCCAATCTACGGGAGCCCAAACGGAGCTCTCATAATAATTAAATTTTTCATATCAGAGTGTTGGTAGACTCTTTTTCAAACAGGCCTTTCAGAGCTTTAAATCTTATTGTTACAGCTCAGTTTGGTCTAAGCTGGTGTGTTTGGTTCATAATGACAATGCTTTGAAGACCATGGTCCATATGTGATGAAATCATTGTAAACACAAAAAGTTAATAATTCTTAAGGAGATATAGTATGTCAGACAAAGTATATATTTTTGATACTACGCTGCGTGATGGTGAACAGTCACCTGGAGCCACAATGAATTTGCGGGAAAAACTTCGACTCGCCAGGCAGTTGGAAAGGATGGGGGTGGATATTATTGAAGCCGGATTCCCTGCGGCCAGTCAGGGTGATTTTGAGTCAGTTGCAGAAATTGCTCAGTCAGTAAAAAATTGCAGAGTTGCCGGTCTTTGCCGTTCTGTAAAAAATGATATTGACGCTGCATGGGGAGCAATAAAAAATGCTGAAGCCCCGAGAATTCATACTTTTATTGCAACTTCTGATATTCATATGAAATATAAGTTGGGCAAATCCAGGGATCAGGTTCTGGAAATGACCAGAGAGGCAGTATCGTATGCTGCATCCTTATGTTCAGATATTGAATTTTCTGCGGAGGACGCTTCCAGATCTGAACCTGTGTTTCTGGCCAAAGTGGTTCAAGCGGCTATTGATGCCGGGGCAAAGACCATAAATATTCCTGATACTGTAGGGTATTCCCAGCCTCAGGAATATGGAGAACTAATCCGCTATCTCATAGAGAATGTTCCTAACAGCCATAAAGCCATCTTCAGTGTGCACTGTCATAACGATCTTGGTCTTGGCGTGGCCAATACCCTGGCGGCCATTAAAGCAGGAGCCAGACAGGCTGAGGTCACCTTGAGCGGAATCGGAGAGAGGGCAGGCAATGCTGCCATGGAAGAAGTGATAATGGCCCTGAATGTAAGAAAGGACTATTATGGACTGGAAACCGGTATTGATACAACCCAGATTTATCCTTCATGCAGATTGCTCTCCATGATTATCGGTCAACCTATACCACCATACAAAGCTATTACCGGGGCCAATGCCTTTGCCCATGAGTCCGGGATTCACCAGGATGGTATGCTTAAAAACAGGCAGACTTATGAAATTATGACCCCGGACAGTATTGGAAAGTCTTCCAGTGATATTGTCATTGGTAAGCATTCTGGCAGGCACGCCCTTAAGAGCAAGCTTGACGAGCTTGGGTACAAGCTTACAGAAGAACAATTATCCCAGGTTTTTGAGGCTGTTAAAACTCTTGCGGACAAAAAGAAGCAGGTCTTTATTGAAGATGTTGAAGCTGTTGTTCTGGAAGAAGTTTACCGTATACCTGATAAGTTCAAGCTTAAATATCTGAGTTCCATGTCCGGAAATATGGCCATTCCAACGGCTGCCTTAAAGATGGAAGTCCGGGGGGAAGAAAAACAGTTGTCTGACTTTGGTGTAGGTCCTATTGATGCTGTCTTTAATACCATTGACCGCTTAGTTGAAAGAAAACCCAAGCTCTTGCGTTATTCAGTTAATGCCATAACCGGGGGTACAGACGCTCAGGGAGAGGTTACAGTCAAATTAGAAGAAAATTCCGTCACTTCAGTGGGACGTGCTTCTGATCCGGATATTATTGTTGCCAGTGCCAAGGCGTATATTAATGCCTTGAACCGCATAGCTAAAAAAGAAAGTGATTCTAAAGATAAAATTAGTTCCAGTAATTCTGGAACTCCTTAAAAACAGATGACAGGTGTTTTATTCAATACACACAGGAGACAATTATTGTGGCAATGACATTAGCTCAAAAAATACTTCAACTACATAGTTCTGACCAGATAAAAGAGGCTGGTCAGATTATCCGGGCCAGGACCAGCATGGTTCTGGCTAATGATATTACAGCTCCCCTGTCCATAGATTCCTTTAGAAAGATGGGTGCAAAAAAAGTGTTTGACCGGGAGAAGGTAGCCCTGGTCTGTGATCATTTTACCCCCAACAAGGATATTGACTCAGCTGAGCAGGTCAAAAAAGTCAGAGAGTTCGCCAGGGAAATGGATGTAGTTCATTATTATGAAGGCGGCAATGTCGGGGTTGAACATGCCCTGCTTCCTGAATTAGGGCTTGTTGGACCTGGTGATATCGTAGTCGGTGCAGACAGTCATACGTGTACCTATGGAGGACTCGGGGCTTTTGCCACTGGAATGGGCAGCACTGATATTGCCGCGGCAATGGCTTTGGGCGAGACTTGGTTTAAAGTCCCTGAAACCATAAAGGTCAATATTTCTGGCCAGCCTGATAAATATTTAACTTCCAAGGATTTAATTCTTCATCTTATTGGAATCACAGGCGTTGACGGTGCCTTATATCGGGCATTGGAATTCACTGGGCCTGTAATTTCTGATATGGAAATTGAAGCACGCATGACCATGGCCAATATGGCCATCGAGGCCGGGGGAAAAGCAGGGTTGTTTCCTTCTGATGCCAAAACAGTTGAATTCTGCAGAAATAGCGGCTTTGCCAATCCAAAGGAAATTTATCCGGATAAGGACGCAATATACTGCCGCGAGATTAATATTGACGTAACAGGGATGGCTCCCCAAATTGCCTGTCCACATCTGCCTGATAATGTCAAATCAGTTGATGAGCTTACAAACATCAGGCTGGACCAGGTAGTTCTTGGATCATGTACCAATGGGCGTATTTCTGACCTGCGTCAGGCAGCTGAAATAATAAAAGGTCGCAAGGTGCATAAAGATGTACGTTTTATTGTTTTGCCTGCTACTCCGATGATTTATGAACAGGCCTTAGATGAAGGTCTGCTGAGTATTTTTCTCAAGGCTGGCGGCATTATTGGTCCTCCCACCTGCGGTCCCTGTCTTGGCGGACATATGGGGATTCTTGCCGCGGGTGAAAGATGTCTCGCTACTACCAATCGCAATTTTAAGGGACGCATGGGCAGTCTGGAAAGCGAAGTTTATCTTGGTTCACCTGTTGTGGCCGCAGCTTCAGCAGTAGCAGGGGAGATTATTCATCCTGATAAGATGTAGTATTCCTGATGATTTCAACAATCTGTCAAGCATGGAGAAATTTTATGAATTATGCAGGTAAGGCCCATAAAGTGGGAGATCATATTGATACTGATGCCATAATTCCAGCCAGGTTTCTGGTAACCACAGATCCTGTGGAGTTGGGCAATAATTGTTTTGAAGGCTTGGAAAGTGGCTGGGTCAAGAGGATAAGTGCCGGAGATATACTGGTGGGAGGAAAGAACTTTGGGTGCGGATCATCAAGAGAACATGCGCCCATAGCTATTCTCGGGGCAGGTATGCCTGTGGTAATAGCTCATAGTTTTGCCAGAATTTTTTATCGCAATGGTTTTAACATGGGCCTGGTCCTTCTGGAAATTGGAGATGATATTGAAAAAATTTCAGATGGAGATGAGCTGGAAGTGAATGCCAAAGAAGGTGTGATAAAAAATCTGACCACCAATGATGAGATCAAAAGTCTTCCAGTTCCGGAATTTATGGCTGAGATTTTAGATAGTGGCGGTTTGGTTAAGTATGTTCAGGATAAAGTTTCTGATAGTAACTAATAAGAACTTTTTCAACACGCTGTTAAGGGGATAAATATTATGTTGATGAAGATATGTGTTCTGGCTGGTGATGGAATTGGAACAGAGATAATGGAGCAGGCACAAAAGGTTTTAAGTGTTGTTGCAGATAAATATAATCATGAACTAAAACTCAGCTATGGTGCCATAGGTGGACAGGCCATTGACACTGAAGGCGTTCCTTTGCCTCAGAAGACTATAGATGCCTGTGGTGATGTTGATGCCATTCTGCTTGGGGCTGTAGGTGGTCCCAAGTGGGATAATATTGAAAAATCCATCCGGCCAGAACGCGGACTTCTTGGTATCAGGAAGGAATTCGATCTTTTTGCCAATTTGCGTCCGGCGATTCTTTATCCTGAACTTAAAAACGCCTCTCTGCTTCGTCCGGATATTGTAGAAAAAGGGATTGACCTTCTGGTGGTCAGGGAGCTTACCAGTGGAATATATTTCGGAGAACCCAAAGGTGAGGAAGTCAGGGACGGCAAAAGAGTTGCATTTAACACCATGATTTATTCAGAAGATGAAATCAGACGTGTGGCAAAGATTGCCTTTGAAGCAGCCCGTAAAAGACGCTCCAGGGTCTGCTCTGTGGACAAGGCCAATGTTCTGGATGTTTCTCAGCTCTGGAGAGAAGTTATTCTTGAAGTGGCAAAAGACTATCCTGATGTTGAGCTGACTCATCTTTATGTGGACAACGCTGCCATGCAGTTAGTTCGTGATCCTTCACAATTTGATGTTATTGTTACTTCCAACCTCTTTGGGGATATACTCTCAGACGAGGCAGCAGTAATTACCGGTTCTCTCGGCATGCTTCCCTCAGCATCCATGGGACTGAAAAACCCGGCCCTTTATGAACCAATTCATGGTTCTGCTCCGGACATAGCAGGTAAAGATCTGGCCAATCCTCTGGCGACAATCCTTTCTGTAGCCATGATGCTCAGGCATACATTTGCCCTGAATGATGAAGCCGAGGTCATTGAAGAAGCTGTAAAAAAAGTCCTGGCCAAAGGATTTCGCACTGGTGATATTATGTCTTCGGGAATGGAGCAGGTGGGATGCACTAAGATGGGGGACCTGGTTGTCAGTAAGATTTCCTGATTGGCCGGATATACTTATTTGAGATCAATATCTTGAATTATATTTCTAATTACTTTCCTGTATGTCTAATAAGGTTATGGCTGATTTTAGTGCTATCAGGGTCAGCCATGCTTTCTCCAGTATTATCAGCCTGCAGTCATGCCCAAACCCCTTCCCCAGTCAGAGAACTTTCCAGTGGCTGGTATAACAGACCTCCATACCAGATGCTTGAGCCCAGCAAAGGAGGAAACGTTGTCACAGGCCTGGAAATAAAGGCTGCTCAGGAGCTTTTTGACAACGCCGGTTATCAGGTTTCTTTTGAATCCATGAGCTGGTCAGATATGCTGGCATCCCTTAAAACAGGCAGCATCGATTTTGTCATGGGTGCGTATTACGAAAAAAGTAGAGCTGAATATTGCTATTACTCAATACCCTACCGCTATGAAAAAAATGCTATCTATATTCATAAAGGAATATCAGGGACTGATAGTATAGAAAGCATGAATGATCTTTTGGAGTTTTTGGAAGTCAATTCATTGAGAATGGCTGCCATCGGCAGTGTTAATGAATACGTATACGGTTCAGATTCCTTTGCCGATTTTTTAAAATCTTCACCTGATAATTTATTTTTAGTCCCTTCCAAAGGATATAATGAAAGCATGAATCTTGTTTTGCAGGGCCATGCAGATTTTTTTGTTGCCAATCCGGTAATTGCTGACAGAATTCTCGCCCAAACAAGTCATGCCAGCCAGATCAAAAAGATAGAAGGTTTATTTCCTGAAATTCCAGTTCATGTTATGTTCAGCAAAGAAACAATTACCCCTGAACAGGTAGCCGGGTTCAACGAAATAATTGAATCCATGATCAACGATAACCGGTTCAGGTCTTTGCATATTGAGTTTCTACTGCCTGTCTATCTATCCATAACCACTGAGCAGTTCTGGTTTGATTTGTTGACTCTTCTGGGGATTGTGGCCTTTTGCTTTTCCGGAGTCCTTATTGCACGTAAAGAGCGTTATAACCTTGTGGGTGCTCTGGTCCTGTCAATACTGCCTGCCATTGGCGGAGGTGTTCTCAGGGATATATTTCTGGGGGCTGACAAGGTTTTTGTTTTAAAGACGCCGGCTTTTATGCTGGTGGCTGTTGGTGTTGTCATACTCTCATTTTTGGGCTTTAAGAGTTATGATTATTTTACTTTCAGGTACAGAAAAAAAGTCAGCAGATTGAAAATATTTGCCCCGAAACACCTGGAAGGGATGTTTAATCGTCTTTTTAAATTTTTTGATGCCTGGGCAGTGGCAACCTTTACCATTGTCGGGGTTAATGCGGCTGTTGAAAGTCAGGTAACTCCATTGTGGCTTTGGGGTCCTGCCATGGGAGCTCTTACAGCTTCAGGCGGGGTGGTTTTAAGGGATATTGTCCGGGCTGAATTCAATATTGAGATGCTTAAGCAGGATTCGTATGCTGAGATATCAATCTTTGGGGGCATTATCTACACAGGGGCTTTGCTGGTGCTTCGTTATGACATAACTCAGAACCTGATCTTTTATCTTACCATGTTTATGATTGTATTCTTGTTTGCAATAAGATTTTTCATACTTTGGAAAGGTTGGGTAAACCCCCTGCAGTTTGGAGCTGACCGTACACATCCTGACGCCCGTATGAAGGAGTTTGAAAGGCTTGAGCCTGAATTATGGAGGCTTATTGCACGTTATTTTACAGAAGATGAGAAAAACAGAGCAATGCCTGTAAATTCGGCCCAATCTGAGAATCTGCACAATCAGTTTCTCTATCTTGGTACAAAATTGCGCGAGTCCCTGAATCAGGCCGCAGCTGAGCCTTTAACCAACAAAAGTATGCAAAAATATAAAGAGTGCAGAACACGTTTGAAAATTGCAATATCAGTAGAAAATATACTCTATCTCTATATAACTC
>JBHEPK010000103.1:0-7156 GCA_046260325.1 Desulfonatronovibrio sp. | reverse complement strand
AGTCTAAGGGCTGAGCATCTGGCAGGTTTATCCCTTTTTGGAAACTACCTGGTTAGACTGAAATTGATTCCGGGTATGCCGGTTCTGGATTTTATATCGTAGGAGGAAAAAATGTGCGCACCTGTTAAGCCTGATCTTAAGGAAATGTTGGATAATCTGAAAACGCCCATGTCCTGGAATCGTAAAGTAAGGCTTTTTTTGAGGAATAATCTGATTAAAATTCGGAAAAGGCAGACATGTTGCGGTAATGCAGGGGATCCGGGATGTTGAATTGCCAGGAAACAGCCGGGCGGCTGAAAAAATCAATCAAGCGAATAAAAAATCCCGGTCTTCTCATAAAGAAAACCGGGATAAATATTTTCAGATTATGGAAAAATCCAGAATTATAAACAGTTTGTTATTGGATTTTATTAACAGCCTGGCTGAGACGTGAAATTTTTCTGGAAGCAGCACGCCAATGGAGTACATTCTTTTTTGCAGCTTTGTCTATAACTGATGCTGCTGTTTCCAATGCCTTTGAAGCTGTTTCTGTATTTTTCTGATCAATAGCTGTTCTTACAGCTTTGGTGGCATTTTTAACTTGTGTTCTTACAGCCTTATTACGTTCTCTTGCCTTGAGGCTCTGTCTATGTCTTTTAAGAGCGGACTTATGATTGGCCAAGGTCAAAACCTCCTGATTCTTTATTGCTTAAAATATGATAAAAGTATCTGTTGTTTCCAAAAGAAGAGTATTTAGGTCACAAACGTGGCTTATGTCAAGGATATTTTGTTAAAATTAAAAATTAGCCATAATTGAATTTTTTTTATTGCATATCAGACCTGTAAAGCTGAAAAGTCTGCCAAAGTAGCAAGTCTCGTAGCCAGAACGTTAAGCATGTTCAGTCTGTTCTGCCTCAGATTCTTATCTTCGCACATAACCATTACATTATCAAAAAATTCATCAATGACCGGCCTTAAGCCGTGAAGCAAATCAAAAAGTGCTTCAAAGTTACTCTGGTTCAGGAGTTCGTCCCAGCGCTCAAGCAAGGAGTCAATACTCTCTGCAAGTTCTGTCTCATATTTATCCCGGAGCAGATCCCTGTTGAATTCATTCAGAAGCTTTACGCCTGATTCAGACCCCTGCTTGCGGGTTATATTGTCAATTCTTTTAAAAGTAAGTACTGCAGGTTCAAAATCCGGGTGCTTGCTGAATTTATTTAAGGCCTTGAGCCTTTTTTCTGCCATGAGAATATTATCGCTGTCTGCATTAAGTACGGCATCGACAATTTTTCCATCAAAACCTTTGCCCTGCCAGTAAACCTTAAGTCTGGCAGCAATAAACTTGAGTAGATCTTTCTGGGTCTGGTAAAGATCATTTTTCCACTTTACTCCTGAATATGCCTGCCCGGAATAACTGAACAGCTTGCAGAGACTTAAATCAAGTTTATGTTCAAGAATTATCCTGATTATGCCAAGAGCCTGTCTTCTCAATGCGTAGGGGTCAGCTGCGCCAGTGGGGATCATTCCAAGCCCGAAACAACCCGTAAGAGTATCCACCTTGTCACTGAGGGCAACTATTGCTCCGGAAATGGTTTGGGGTGTTGATGACTCCGGGCCCAGAGGAAGATAGTGTTCATAAACAGCTCTAACTGCGTCATCAGTATAACCTTCCTGAGCAGCATAAATACCTCCCATTATTCCCTGGAGGTCAGCAAATTCTCCAACCATTTCAGAAACAAGGTCTGATTTGCAGATTAAGGCAGCCTGCTGAACGTCTTTTTTATTATTGAGCTTTAATTCGTCACAAATAAATCCAGAAATTTTTTCAAGACGCCTGGCTTTACTACCCATGGATCCGAGGGGAGCCAGAAAAACAACCCGATCAAGCTTTTCCTGCCTGGATTCAGTGGTAACCGATCTATCAGCATTCCAGAAAAACATTGCATCTTCAAGTCTTGCTTTAAGAACTCTTTCCCAGCCCTTTCTAACAAGTGCAATATCTTCGGGAACATTGTTTATAACAGTAATGAAATGAGGCATTAGATTGCCTTGAGAGTCTGCAACTCCAAAGCTTTTTTGATGTGTTTCCATGCTGGTTAAAAGCACTTCCCTTGGAAGCTGGAGATATTTTTTATCAAAACTGGCAAGAACGGGATTGGGATATTCAACAAGGTTTGAGGTTTCTTTGATCAGGCCGGGATTATCGACAATTTCAGCTCCAGCCTCTCTGGCAAGTTCAGCCCCTTGAGACTGGATAATTTTCATCCTTTCTGCAGGATTCAAGACAACTCTGCCCTCATTTTCAAGAACCTGAAAATAGTCTTGAGCATCACGAATTTTCAAAGGACCAGGACCAAGAACCCTGTGCCCAAAAGTTTCCTGGCCTGATTTTACATCGGAAATTTGAAAATCAATTGTTTCTTTATTCAAAATACATAATATCCAGCGCATGGGCCTTCCAAAAGTAAAAGTATCTGCCCAGCGCATTTTCTTGGGAAAGTTAAGACTTTTAATGGATTCAATGCATATCTCTGGAAGGATCTCTTTTGTTTTTTTTCCTCCGATGGTTTTTTTTACAGCAAGATATTCTCCCTTTGGAGTTTCATGCCTGAATAAATCGTCTAATTCCACCTGCTGTGATTTTGCAAACCCCTGACCAGCCTTGGTAAGATTGTTATCCTGGTCGTAAGCAATTGACACTGGTGGTCCTGTAATAAGTTCTTCCCTGGAATTCTGGTTTGAGGAAATATCAGAAACATAGGCGCTTAGACGTCTCGGGGTAGAAAAGGCATCAATTGATTTATAATCCACCATGTCTCTCTGGAGGCATTTGGTGAAGTATTTTTTCAGTTCAGCAGTGAGCCCTTCCAGAAACCGGGCCGGCATTTCTTCAAAACCTATTTCAAGTACAAAATCAGGCATTTTATAATTCCTTGGTTTGCTTATGGATTGAAAATATTTTCAACATCCTGTTAAATAAGGATATTTTTAACATGCTGTTAAGCAGATTTGAGCATGGGATAGCCCATTTCTTTTCTCTGTTCGTTGTAGAGAGCGGCAACTTTAGAGGCCAGATTTCTTACCCTGGAAATATATCCAGTTCTTTCAGTAATGGAGATGGCCCCTCTGGCTTCAAGAAGGTTGAATACATGCGAACATTTTAAGCAATAATCATAGGCTGGCCAGGCTAAGTTGCCGGCGCACAGGTTCAGGCTTTCTTTTTCACATTTATCAAAAAAATCAAGAAGCATCTGAGAATCACTCATTTCAAAATTATATTTTGAATGTTCCACTTCACCCTGATGGTGAATCTGTCCATAAGTAACATCATTACTCCAGTTCAGATCATAGACAGATTCTTTTTCCTGGAGATACATGGAAATTCTTTCCAGACCATAAGTAATCTCAACGCTTATGGGATCAAGGTCTATACCACCCACCTGTTGAAAGTAAGTAAACTGGGTAATTTCCATGCCGTTGAGCCACACTTCCCAACCCAGGCCCCATGCTCCGAGGGTGGGAGATTCCCAGTCATCCTCAACAAAACGGATGTCATGTTTTTTGGGATCAATGCCCAGAATCTCCATGCTCTGCAGATAGAGGTCCTGAATATTGGCCGGAGCAGGTTTAAGGATTACCTGAAATTGGTAATAATGCTGGAGACGGTTGGGATTTTCGCCGTACCTGCCGTCGGCAGGTCTTCTCGAAGGCTCGACATATGCAGTTTTCCATGGCTCAGGTCCTATTACCCTTAAAAAAGTTGCCGGATTGAAAGTACCGGCTCCAACTTCAATATCATATGGCTGCTGAAGCACACAGCCTTGCTTAGTCCAGAATTTCTGAAGATTAAGTATTACATCTTGAAAAAGCATTTTCTACTCCATATTTAAAAATAATTGTAACTATTTACTACAACTTTTAGAGTTAGCCCTAATTATCTACTAAGTAACTTGAACCGTTTAATCGATAAATTCAGAATATTATGGTTTTGCCATACAGATTGCTTCGTTCGCTACGCTCCCTCGCAATGACAGGTGTTGCGTAACCACACCTGTGGCTGTAAGGTGTCATTGCGAGCGAGTCTTTTTACCCTGTTGAATACACGAAGTGTAGGCGCAGCCATTCAACCGGGGCGAGCGCGGCAATCTCTCTCGCGTTGAGGAAAATTAAAATTACTTGCAGTTTGATCCCGGTCCGCCCGGATGAAGCGCTACTAAGTAACTCTGATCCAGTGTTTTCTATCTAAATAAAGAACTGACAACAAAATGATAAATATAGGCAATGTGGTGAACAGTTACAAATAAACATCATTTAATATGAGAATCATCAACATGATACTCTACAAAAGATTCTACCATCTGAAAGCAATCCTGCAAGATCTCAGGCTTGATATTCCATGAAATCCATTTTTCAGGGTTTGAATTTCTCAACCTGCTCAAGAATGAAAGAGATTCAGGGTGGACAGAAATTATTTTGCTGTTTTGGCATAAACATTTTTCACAGGCCACCTTACCTTCTGAAAATAAAAAAAACGCTTTTGACATGTCAGTATGGCTTTTACCGCATACAAAACATGATTCAAAAAGCGGTTCATATCCGTGCATGAAAACAGCCTTTGCCCGGTAGAGTAAAGGGAAAAAAGACGGCACGCATGGATTGTTTTCCATGATATCGAGATAATCCAACATCAGAGAATATAATTGTGAAGAATCATCCCCCTCAAGACAGATTTTCTGGGTAAAACGGAGGCTGTTGACCGCCATGCCCAGTCTGCCTGGATCTTTTTTAATTTCAGGAAATCCGCAAATGAGGGTCCCTTCTTCAAGGGTAAGATACTGACCCCGTGAACCGGTGCTGGCCTTGAACAAAACCAGGTTCAATGTGTCAAGACAACCGCTGAACCTGCGTCTGCTTTTACATCCGCCAAATGCAAATCCGGTCATTATACCCATGGAAGGAGAAAGAAATCTTACCCACAGGTCATACTCTTTGAACCTGCCAGTTCGGGTAATTAAAACTTTTTCTGAAAAATGCATTGATCAGGATTCATTGTCCCCGGGATATGGGATTTCAATGGTCTTTACCTCTCCTGATACTGCCTCAAAGGGGTAAGGATTGCCATCAAGCAGGATATCAACTCCCCCGGCATTGCCCAGGGTGAGAATGACACTTTCTTCAAAGCTCAGCTGGATGCTTTGTCCCGATCGCAAGTAAACCTCGCGGTCAGAGTCATCAACTTTTGCACTGAACCAGCAATCTTCCCTTGCCCTGATTTCAACTTCTGAAGGTGATGGTTCAAGGGCAGTGACGTCTTCATTATTGTTCTGATTGACTTCTAAGGAAGGTTCAGATTCCGGTTCTACCTGGTTCATGATTGATTCCGGTTCTGTAGAGCCTTCATTTTCCAAGCTTATCAATTCTTCTTCTGCTGCTGCATCCTCTACTGCCTCTGTTTCTTCTAAGATGGTTTTATCAGGCAGTTCAGATACGGCAGGTTCAGTTTCTTGCTCAACAAATCTTTCCTCAGGAGGCAATATATTTTCCGGGTCATCTCCGAAATAGGACGCAGGCTGTTCAGACATAGAGGGGACAGGGTCTGGCTCAGGATCAGGATTAATCTGCTCCTGAATTGTTTCTGTTGTTTCAATAGTCACCGGATTGAAGGATGTGTACATGAACCAGCCAAAACCAATAATTATAATTATAGTCAGCAAGATTATTATTGTTTTTAAATATCCTGCCAAATCTTTACTTGGACCTGTAATTTTTAATGAAGTGGGACAATCATAGAGGGTATATTTTTGAAATTTGTCTTCAGCCTGATAAATTCTTGCAAAATCTTCACCAATTTTTTTCCAGTCAAGCCCAAGATATTTGGCATAATTCTGGACAAAGCCCTTGGCATAAACTGGATGGGAAAGCTGTTCTACAACTCCGTTTTCTAAAGATTCAATAAATTCAATATTAATTTTGGTATCTTTATAAACCCTTTCCAAGCTAAGGCCCTTACGTTTTCTCTCAGTCTTTAATTCTTGTCCAATATCTAAAATTTCCATCTTTATCTCCAAAATCAGGCAACTTGATAATAACTAAAGACGAATGTCTATGACAGCTTTTTCTCTCAGACCTTCGATATATTCTTCAAATCTGGAATCAAGTTTGGCGTTAAAAATCTGTTCTCTTATCTTATCTTCGACTTCAGATAAGGGTATTGCTCCGCTTGAATGAGTTTCCTTCAACTTGAGCAATGCCCCTGAGCCCCGGACTTCAAATGGACTGCTTATTTCACCTGGATCAAGGTTTTCCAGAGCTTGCTGCCATTCAGGTGCCAAATTTTGCAAATTGACAGTACCAAGATCACCACCTTCAGAAGCATTGGGTCCCTTGGAAAAATTTTCTGCTGCCTGATCAAAAGTCATTTCTCCCTGAGTGATTTTTTCTCTCACGGATTCAGCCTGCTGAACATCAGGAACAAGAATTACCTGAAGGCTTATTTTTTCTTCCTGGTATTCTTTAGTATATTTTTGGTAAAATGATTCAATTTCTTCACTGGTTACCATAACCTTTCTGCGCACCATCATACTCAAGACACGCTGTCTGATTATTGAGTCACTGATCTGTTCTTTATACGCCTCAAGAGTTAAACCTTCACTTTCAAGATGTTCTTCAAATTCTTCCATGGATAAATTATTTTCAGAGCGCACTTCACGGATATGATTTTCGATTTCTCTTTTTCCCACCTCAATGCCATACTTTTCTGCTTCTTTTTTCAGAAGAATGTCATTAACCATTTGTTCCAAGACCTGGCGTCTGGTCTGGTCAAGTTGATCCTGAGGAATTTCATCAATGTCTACATCTTCAAACAAACCCAGGAGATGTCTGAGTCTGGATTGAAGTTCAAACAGGGTAATTGTTTTCCCGTCAACCAGAGCAACTATCCTGTTAACTACAGATGTTGACCAGACTGGATGGGCAGCAGAAAATAATATTATTATAAGAAAAGAAAAAACAATTTTTTTCATGAGCTCAATCCTTTGTTATAGACTGTAAGATCCTGGTGCAATTTGCAAGGCTCCCACCCGGGCGGACCGGGATCAAACCTGCAAGTAACTTTAAATTACCTCAGCCTGAGAGAGATTGCCGCGCTCGCCCCGGTTGAATGGCTGCGCCTACACTT
>JBHEPK010000102.1:6752-7174 GCA_046260325.1 Desulfonatronovibrio sp. | reverse complement strand
TATTGATCATATCCAACATCCGATACCCAGTACTGCGGATCTGCTGGAGCATTTCGTGCTGCTCCTCGGTCAAATTAGAGTCCATCATGAGGAGCTGCGGCAAGGAGATGATGCCATTGAGCGGAGTCTTCAAGTCGTGCTGGGTGATGCGGTCGATATCCTCCTTGAGCCGCTGCACCTGCTTGATTGATGTCACATCCCGGCATATAGCGAGTGTGCCTGCGACCTTGCCCGCAGGATCGTAATAGGGAATCCGTGTGGTACGAAAGGTATATTGCCCGGTGGCAAAAACTGGGCTCACCTCGTATTCGACTGGGGTCTCGCGCTCCATAACCATGCGTTTTTTGGCCTCGATCAATGTCGCCGCCTCCGCATCCATAACATCTCCCTCTGCCTTTCCGATCAAATCCTCCTTGGCCATA
>JBHEPK010000102.1:0-6742 GCA_046260325.1 Desulfonatronovibrio sp. | reverse complement strand
GCTCATCGCGCCAGGCGCGGATCGCAAATGGCGAGACTCCATACTGCTGGCCGAGCTCGTGGAGGTCTTTTCCTTGCACACAATGTTCGCGGAGAATTTGCAGCTTCTTCCGGGAGGACAACGTTTTTTTATTATCTTCCATAATCTCAAATCCCTGTCTTGAAGTTTTATAGGCCCCGCATACTGGGGCAACGACGCAATAAAGATCTTAATATTACAAAAATCACTTCTTATCAATACATCTCTTGCCGGATTATGGCCTGACCGTTGCGGAGTTGGCTGAATTTCTTTTTTCTTATTTTATGAGCTGGCTTGCAGCCAGTTTGCGCACGTAAGGCCGGGAACGCGATGGAATTCATTTATATTGGGGGTCACAAGGATGGCGTTTTCGGCAAGGGCCTGGGCCGCCAGAAGCAAGTCATTAGGGCCGATGGGAGTTCCCATAAGTTCCAGATGAAGCCGCAATCCGGCATAGTGTTTATCTGCAGGTAACTCGAGAGGCAGCACGTTCATTGCGGTGAGAATGGCCTCTATCTGTGCCGACAGTCTTGGAGATTGTCGTTTGGCTGCCCCGAATCGCAGCTCGCAGGCAACGATGATGGATGTGAAGACAGTCTGCTCACCATGTTCATGGATGCGCCGGGCAACAACGCCCTGAGGATGACGGACGAGATCTGAGAGAATGTTTGTGTCTAAGAGATATCGGTGTTGCGGCTTCATAGGTTCACATCTTTTAAGGGGAGCATCCCGGCATCAATATCAGGGAAATCTTCCTGGATGGGGGATAAAGTAGCCAGCGTGGCCAGCAATCCTTTTTTCCTTACTGGTTCGATTACCAGGTGATCATCCTCGCGCCGGATAATAGCCGTCTCAGCATCCAGTTCGAATTCCCTGGGAATGCGAATGGCCTGGTTGCGGCCGTTGCGAAATAACCGAACATAACGCTCTGTTTCCATGTTTGTACCCCCTGCTAATTAAGCATATGCTTATGCATAGGCCGTCGGGGTCGGGTTGTCAACACACTGATAAAAATACGCGTCAAGGACAGGATTGATATTGAACAAGTATTGGAACATAATATCCAAAAAAGAGCATGGTCCTGGACAGAGTCTTTTTTTACTTTTCAGTATATTTGAGATAAAAGATTTCCCTGCCAACAGCCGGAGCAGGAGTAATTCAGCACAAATCCATGTTGCCAGGTTTTTTTTGTTTCTGATACTGAACCCTGTTTCCCGGATCCGTTGTCCGAAAGTACATTGGGGCAAGGTCTGCGGACATTATAGAGCAACATAGAGCAGCTTCGCAGAATCTGTAGCCAGAACATACCTGTGATTTTTATGATGCTTCCTTTAGAGGCTCCGGCTACAGCGGTAATGACCAGTTCTTTCGAAGACATGGGTTTTTTCTTTTCCGGGATCACTTTCAGTCCTGAGGGGCGCGAATATTTGGCCCTGCAATACGTTAGCGCAGATCCAGGCTTTGACCAGGTTCAACTTCATTCATCTTTTGCCCGCGAGCTTCTGGACTATGTCAGGGGTTGCGCCCTCCGCCGGCCTTAATAATCTCTGATTTCAGGATCGAGGATGTCCTGTACTCTTTTTTTCAGGCGGTAAGAAAATACTTTTCTGTCCACCATGGACTGGAGTCGATCTTCTATTCGCTCCAGAGGGGTCCGGTTCAAAAAGTTAAGAATAGCATTTATCCACTGCCGGGTGCTGTTGCTGGAAACAGTGTGTTCAAGATCTGAAAGCAGCATTTCAATAAGGTCATGGCTGCTTTCCCATCCATGGAAATGTCTCATGGTTTCAGCCTTGAATCTGGCCTGTTCCACAGACTTTGGAGGCCCCAGTTCCTTTAAATAATCAAGAAGCGCGTCCATGGCCTCTTCATTGCCATTGTTTATGAGTGAACCCAGGGTGTTGACAGCTTGGTTCCTTCTTGATCTGCTGGCTGAGTACAGGTCCTTAAGATACCGTTCTACAGGCAGATTCTTAAAGTCTATTTTCTGGATAAAACGCTCAATTTCTTTTTCCTCAGGGGATAGATTATTAAAAATCCGGGGATCAAATCCATCCATAGAGCTTTCAAAATCTGTCATTTCAATTGATTCTGCAGGGGAGAAACTAGAACAGGCCCTGCAGTTGAAATCAAAGCTCTTTTTCAGGACCAGATGGTGACAGTTTTTAAAATCAAGCTCTATTATTTCTTCCAGGTAAGGCTCAAATTCAGGGTCCAGAAGACAGATGCCCGTTGATGTCGGACCATAACTGTCAGGCATGCAATGCTCGCAGTCTATACATTCAGGAGGCTGGTTCATGGCTTGTTCCTTGGCTTTAGTTCTGCTTTTAGTCTGTGGTTTTATCTTGAAAAATGCAAGTAAATTGTTGATCAGAATGTTTAGTAAAGCAAAGGATATAAGTAGCTTACCTGCATGCTTCCTCGTAAAACTGGCGAGGGGAAATCAGCCTGATACCAAATCTGACCTGGCGTATTTCTTCGTCTATCTCCCGGGCGTTTATCCTGTTCAGCCCTGTTTCGGCTGCTTTCTTGCGAACGGAAGACAGGGCCATCTGGGCCTTTATCCGGTCTGCAAGCTCCAGAATGTATTCAACTTCCTCCTCGTCCTGGACTGGAAGCATTACTGCATAGGGTTTGCCCCGGCTGGTCATGACTACATTCTGTCCGGCCATGGCCCGGCGAACCTTGTTTGGCTCATTTCTGAACTCGCGATCGCTTAGTATTTTCATTTTTTTATCCTCAATTTCAACTACACTTTCAATCATTGTTATGCGCACTGATCTTTACTGTCAACAAGAGCAAAAATAGTGACTTGCTAAATCTTCAATTTTTTTTCTATGGAAATTAAAAGTTGCTGGCCATTTCCAGCCAGCTGCGCACAGTCTGCAGATAATCATCTGAATCAAGGTGCCCCTGGGCGGACCAGTACCAGGAAAAGTTGTCCGGGGTGATCTCTCCATCAGGACGGAATCCGCTGTAGGCCAGGGCATATTCATTTTCCATGTCAGTGTTTTCCCGCATGTTCCTGCTCAGAATATCCATGGCCGGGCCGGTCAGGTCCTGAAATCCATAGGCCTTACTGAACTGGTGTCCGTCTTTCCAGGTCTGGTCCAGGGCATCAAGATATCTGACCTGATAGTCAGAAACGTCCGAGGTTTGAGGATTGGGATAAACTATTCTGTAGGCCGGATTGTTCCCGTAAACGGGTGTTATGGCCGGTATGACCAGGACAGGTACAATGCTTTGTGCCTGCCCTTTAATGAGACGAAAGGCATCCCGGTGGATATGCCCGGCAAAGGCGGCGCTGACAACATCCTGATGCCTGGATACAATGTCGGTAAAGCTGGTGAGGAAATCCTTTTTTATCAGATAAACCGCCTTTTCCGGGAGATCATTGTCCTCTTGCCCGTGTCTGGTGGCAAAAACATCAATTCCGGGAGGGGTATGAAAAAGGAGCCATACCTGTTCGTTTGCCAGTTGGGCCTCCATGAGCTGTGTCTCCAGCCATGCCAGCTGATCCATGGCTGCCGGGTCGGAACTTTCCGGTGCATATCTGGAAAAATAAATGGAATTGAATGACAGGATACGCAGATTACCGTTTCCAGGCGCATTAATCTGATATTGCCCACCCTGAGGGTAAGTGCTGAAAAACGAATCCATGTTGGACCGGGAATGGAAAAACGGGCTGAAAACCCGGGCGGAATTATGCAGAAACTCTCCATCGGCCTGCAGGAGATAGTCCCCCAGATAACTGTCATTGTTTCCCAGGGTTAAATAGACCGGAGTGTCAGGATAGTAATGGGTGATGCGGTCAACCATAAAGGTCAGGGTTTTGTCAATAAATGCGTGCAGTGCCAGTTGGTCGGTCAGGCCGGTGGTTTGTGTGAAATTTTCGTTAAAGTCATGGGCCAGAAAATCACCAGTGTAGATGATAAAGTCCGGCTGGGGGCAGTTGCGCTGCATGTCAGTCAGGGCTGATTCCAGCAGCCTGAAATTAGTTTTTTGACCATAAGGGGGGAAGGACGAATGAGCCTCTGAAGCCGCCAGAATATCAGGCCAGTTCTCAACTGCCTGCTGGTTCAGGCTGGGAACGATGGCTGGATCCACATAAGGGCTGAAGTGCAGATCTGAAAACCAGAGGACTTGACCATGGTCCGAGCTTTCCGAGCCACCGCCGCAGGAAAAAAGAAGCAGTGCAGTCAGCATCAGAGCTGGAATTAATCTGTTCAGATTGCCGGTCATTGAAAGACCTCCGTGGTGAAAGGGTTAACAGGAAATTTACTGGAAGTCGTCCTGAAGGTTGTGCAAGGGACTCTGAGACCAGCAGTATGGTTTGTGGTTTTATTCTCTATTATTGAATACAGGCATATCTTAAAATATCCATGATTGGAATATGTTTAATGGTTTTAAAAAAATATACTTTGGTCTAAAAGAATACATTTTCAATGTTTAGAAAAATAGTGTATTGAGGAGTAAAAGACCGGAAGGTAATTTTAAAATCAAACAGGCACTGGCTTTTATAGCTTGCCAAAGGAGAATGATTTATGAGCAATAATCACGATGAACTGCTTGAAATGCTGGGAGAAGATGCGGATTATCTGCTTAAGCATGAATGTCGCACCATTGCCCGGGAACAGCTTACTGCTCCGGGGGGTGATTTTGTGGACCGTGTTTATTCCGAGTCCAACAGGAACAACCGGGTGCTGGTAAATCTTGAGCGCCTTTTCAGCCATGGACGTCTGCAGGGTACAGGATATCTGTCCATTCTTCCTGTGGATCAGGGGGTGGAGCATTCCGGGGGTGCATCATTTGCTAAGAATCCCGCATACTTTGACCCGGAAAATATTGTGAAGCTGGCCATGGAAGGCGGATGCAATGCAGTGGTGTCCACATTTGGCGTTCTGGGGGCGGTGGCGCGCAGATATGCGCACAGAATTCCTTTTGTGGTAAAAATCAATCACAATGAGCTTTTGACCTATCCCAACACCTTTGATCAGATTATGTTCGGAACCATTGAACAGGCCAATGACATGGGGGCCGCTGCAGTGGGGGCTACCATCTATTTTGGAGCCCAGAATTCAGACCGTCAGATCGTGGAAGTGGCCCGGGCCTTTGCCCGCGCCCATGAGCTGGGCATGGCCACAATCCTGTGGTGTTATATGCGAAACAGCGCTTTTAAAACAGGAGGAGTGGACTACCATGTGGCAGCGGATCTCACCGGACAGGCCAACCATCTCGGGGTCACTCTGCAGGCTGACATCATAAAACAGAAACTGCCCGAGGTGAATGCCGGCTATAAGGCTTTGAACACAGGTGATTCCTCTTATGGCAAGCTGGATGAACGAATTTACAGTGAACTGGCCACGGATCATCCCATAGATCTGACCCGCTACCAGGTGGCCAACTGCTACATGGGCAGGGCAGGGCTCATTAATTCCGGAGGAGCATCGGGTAAAAACGATTTTGTTGATGCGGTGCGCACAGCGGTTATTAACAAGAGGGCCGGAGGCACAGGGCTAATCAGCGGACGCAAGGCCTTTCAAAGACCCATGAGCGAAGGAATCAAAATTCTAAACTATATCCAGGATGTGTATCTGGACGATAAGATAACACTGGCCTGAGCCAGGATTTAAAAGACCTGAATCCGTGATATGGGTTCCCAGCAAGTCTTCACGGATTCAGGTCAAAACAAAGCTTACTGCTCCTGTTGAACAAGAGCCTGGTACAGAACATAATATTTATTAATATTGCTCACGTAGCGTACAGTTTCCTGGCCAATATTGCGCAAGGCTGCCAGTTCAACATTCCTGAACCATCTGTCGGGATCAAGTCCTGTTTCTCTGGCCAGGTTTCTTACCTGGTTTATCCTGGCTGGACCTGCATTGTAAGCGGCCAGAGCCAGACGAACCCTGTCCCGGGGCCGTATTTCCTCTGCGCTGAAATAGCGGTCGCGAAGGAAGTCAAGATACTTTACCCCGGCGTGAATGTTGTTTTCCACATCATATATATTTTCAATTCCGATATTGGGATCCCTGGCGGTTGAAGGTTTAATCTGCATGATACCCACTGCACCAGCATGACTTTTTCTGGATTGGTCCAGCCCGGACTCCTGAAAGGCCATGGCGAGAATAAGCAGCCAGTCGAAGTCGTACATATCGGCATATTTGCGGATAATATCCTTGTATTTGAGTAGCTTATCCCACTTTTCCAGATCCGTGGGATCTTTTAAAGCATCGGCATTTTGGAAGTGCCGGCGGAAATAGATATTACCAAGCATGGTGCCTTGTTTGTGGGTGCGCAAAAACTTGTTCAAGCTTTGCTTGAGCTTCGGGTTATTTTTGCGGACCATCCAGGCAATTTCTGCTCCTTTGCGCAGTTGTATATCTTCATGGACCACAATATTATCAAGTACTTCTTTCCAGGCCTGGGCTATGTGACTGTCTGCAATAGTGATTTTAAGAGCTCCAGAATTTACCATCTCCAGGATGTCTTCTGTCTCCAGCTCCTCGCTCAAGCTGTTTATTTCAACCGGCTTCAGGTCCTGTTTACGAAGTTCATCATTCAAGTCTTTCAGACTCTGGTGGTAGCTGCTGCTTTGGCGTACTGCGACCTTTTTGCCGCTTAAGTCTTGAATGTCTTTAATAGAAGATATGTTCTCGTGAGTAACCACCACTTCAGACACACCGCTCAGGTATGGGGCAGTGAAATCAACATGTTTCTGCCT
>JBHEPK010000101.1:0-7208 GCA_046260325.1 Desulfonatronovibrio sp. | reverse complement strand
ACCATAAGCAATCGAGACCCGACAACCACCACCGACACCTCTCTGGGTGGGATCGAAGGTGTACCAGCGATCGCCGACATAGGCTTCATACCAGGCATGCAGATCCATAGGTTCCAGTCCATACAGATAACCTGCCACCAGCCGCGCCGGTATGCTGAGACTGCGGCATAAAGCAATGCCCAGGTGGGCAAGATCACGGCAGACACCATACCCTTTCATGTTAACTTCAACGGCTGACTCCGGATATTCGCTGGAACCCGGCAGATACTGTATTGAATCACTGATCCAGGCCTTGATGCATTGGACCTGTTCATAGCCCGGTTGTGCCCCGGCAACGATCTCGCGCGCCATCTTCCCGAATCGATCCGACTCGCAAAAACGGCTGGGATGCAGATAGGTCAATATTGAATCAGGCAAATTCGGAATTTCTACAAAATAGGTCCGGTCATTCTTCTCCGGATTATCCAGGATCATAACGTCCGCCGAGGTATCAATCCTGAATTTATCGGCCGGTGCAACCAGTCGCTGGCAAAGATTACCGAAGATATCGGTATATTCAATAATCGGTACCGTCGGGGCCAGATAGTAAGATTCCCGGGTTATCCACTGCTGCGTGCCGCTGCGTGGCCGCAGCATAAGAATCAGCGGCGTTGCCTCCTCCAACTGGAAATTAAGACTGCATTTTGTTCTGATCCACATTAATACCTCTGCTGTATTGGCCAAGCTTTATATACACGTGAACATATAAGCGGAACTGAAACAACATGGTTCATCCGGCTCAAGCGTACTTTTGAAAATTGACCTATCCTTTTGCGTAAAGAAAAAAAATATCTCACGCCCAGTCTGCCCCCGGCGGCAAGCAAGCCTTGAGACACAAAACAAGACACGAGGAAGAGAAAGAAAACATCTTACACATTGGCCCAAACTGCTCACAAATCTATTGATTATTATCAGCCAGTGAGTATATAAGCATCACGTCTAAATTATATCACCCATCAGGAGTAGTCAATGCGTCTTTTTGTTTGCAAGGGCTGTGATCAGCTTGTATTTTTTGAAAATTTTTCCTGTGTTCGTTGTGGAGCGGTTCTGGGTTTTGTTTCTGAAAACATGAGCCTTGAAACCCTGGAAGAAAACATTGACGGAACATGGAGGCAATCAGGAGCAGAGCCGGACAGCCCTTCATACCGTCACTGTGCCAACCGCACTCAACACAAGACCTGCAACTGGATGGTTCCGGCAACGGACCCAAACAAGTTATGCCTGGCATGCAGGCTTAACAGAACTATACCTGATCTGAGCATTTCCGGGAATATTGAACTCTGGAGCAGGCTCGAGACTGAAAAGCGCAGGCTGGTTTACAGTCTGCTCCGGCTGGGGCTGCCGGTAGTCCCAAAAATGAGCCATTCTTCCGGCCTGGCCTTTGATTTCCTTGCTGACAGCGAGCCGAGATTCAATGAATCGGGCCGGGTTCTCACTGGTCACTCCGAAGGTCTGATAACTCTCAACATTGCTGAAGCCGACCCTGTCACTCGTGAAAAAATGCGGAATGACATGTCAGAACCGTACAGGACCATTCTCGGCCATTTCCGGCATGAATCCGGGCACTACTACTGGGACCGGCTGGTAAGGGACAGCAGGTGGCTTGAGCCTTTCAGGTCACTGATGGGAGACGAGACCATTGATTATGCTCAGGCATTACAGCGCCATTATAAAAACGGTCCGCCAGATGACTGGCCCCGGCATTTTGTCAGCGCTTATGCCAGCACACACCCATGGGAAGACTGGGCAGAGTCATGGGCTCATTACCTGCACATTGTAGACACCATGGAGACAGCTTATGAGTATGGCCTGAGGGTTAAGCCCAGGGTTGCAGATAATGAAAAACTGGAAGCTGAAGCTGGCTTTGATGCCTACGTCCAGAAAGATTTTCAAACTCTCATTGAACACTGGTTTCCATTGACCTATGCCCTGAACAGCTTGAACCGGAGCATGGGGCACGATCATGTCTATCCCTTTGTTCTTTCCAGACCTGCTGTTGAAAAGCTGAAAATGGTTCACATGGTTATTGCATCTCAACAGGGTAGCGACAACGCAAAGACATAAAATGACAACAAAACACTGCATTAATGCTTATGATTTTCTTATATATTGATATTATTTAGTGCAAATACTATTTTGTCTGTAGAGATTTATTATATCTGCACTTTAATGGGATTTAATTTGCAGAGATAAGACAGAAATAGTCATTATAATTTGTAAACTGGACTTTCAGTTTTTTTTTCTGTATAATAAATGTGTATTGAAAATAAGTGAGAGGTTAAGTTATGAATTCCAGTTTGAGTTTTGATGGATATGAAGTTGGTTCCTTCTTTGATGAAATGTTTGATTCATCAGTCAGCCCAAGACCCGGGACCAGGCTCCTGGCGGATAAAATTCAGTCCCTTGAGCCTGAGGAATTGCTTACCAGGCAGGCGGCAGCGGAAAAAGTCTTTTTTGATCTGGGCGTTACCTTTTCAGTATATGGCCATGAGCAGGGCGCTGAAAAAATATTTCCATTTGATATCATCCCCAGGATAATCGAGGCCAGGGACTGGGGAAAACTGGAAAAAGGCCTGAAGCAGAGAATTCATGCCCTTAACCTGTTTCTGGATGACATCTACCATGATCAGAAAATAATAAAAGACAACATTGTTCCCCGGGATATTATTGAAACCTCGGCCGGATATTTTCCTGTCTGCCATGATCTTGATCCACCGAGAGGAGTATGGAACCATATCACGGGAACTGATCTCGTGAGAGATAAATCCGGCAGCTTTCTGGTCCTTGAAGATAATTTGCGGTCGCCTTCAGGCGTTTCTTACGTACTGGCCAACAGACAGGTCCTTAAAAAAACTTTCCCCCAGGTTTTTGTGGAATCCGGGGTACGTTCAGTAGACAATTACCCCTCCATGCTGCTGGATATGCTTTACTCTATTGCCCCGGCAGGCCAGGGCAGGCCCAACCTTGCCCTGCTTACCCCCGGGATTTTCAATTCAGCATATTTTGAACATTCCTTCCTGGCCCAGCAGACAGGCATTGCCCTGGTCGAAGGTCCTGACCTGGTGGTGCATGACGGGTATGTCCATGCCAGGACCACCAGAGGACTTCTGAAAGTGGATGTTATTTACAGGCGGATCGGGGAGGATTTTCTGGATCCCAGGGTTTTTAGAAAGGAATCCCTGCTTGGGGTTCCGGGAATAATGGATGTATACAGGAAAGGAAGAGTGGCCCTGGCCAATGCCCCGGGAACAGGCGTTGCCGATGATAAGGCTGTCTACGCATACGTCCCTGAAATAATAAAGTACTACCTCGATGAAGACCCTATAATCCCCAACGTACCCACTTATATCTGCAGGGAAAAGAAGCAGCGCGACCATGTCCTTAAAAATCTGGACAAGCTGGTGGTCAAGGCAGCCAACGAATCAGGAGGTTATGGAATGCTTATAGGTCCTGCTTCCACTAAGGCTCAGCAGGAGGAATTTGCAGAAAAAATCAGGCAGGACCCCAGAAACTACATTGCTCAGCCCACCATCTCCCTGTCCAGATGTCCGGTAATTGTTGATGACCATTTTGAGGGTCGACACGTGGACTTTCGGCCCTACATTCTTTACGGGGAGGATATTCAGGTCATTCCCGGAGGGTTGACCAGGGTCGCCCTGACCAAAGGGTCACTGGTAGTCAACTCTTCCCAGGGGGGCGGGAGCAAAGACACCTGGGTTTTGAGCAGGTAAAAGGGAGCACTATTCAAAGGAGAATACAAAATGCTTAGCAGAGACGCCGACTCTATATACTGGATGAGCAGATACCTTGAACGAAGCAGCAATATCGCAAGGTTTCTGGATGTAAACTGGCACCTGGCCCTGGACACTCCAGGAGAATTCGGAGAGCAATGGAAGCCTCTCGTAGTTACTACCGGGGATAAGAAGAGTTTTGAAGCCATGTATCCTGAAGAAAGCAAGGATAATGTCATTTATTTTCTGACCGCAGATGAAAAGAACCCCAACTCCATCCTGTCCTGTCTCATTGCTGCCAGACAGAACGCCTTTGCCATAAGAGATATTATCCCTACAGAAATGTGGGAAGCCATAAACGTCTTTTATCACTATACAAAAAATATCTGCCAAAACCCTGAACGTTTAGTCCGTGATCCGGAAAAATTCTGCGCTGAGGTTAAATGGCGCAATCTAATCGTCGGCGGGATTGCCTGGGATATAATGGCCCAGGATGAGGCCTGGCGATTCTTTCGCATGGGCAGACTTCTGGAGAGGGCTGATAAAACTTCGCGCATTGTAGATGCCAAATACTTCATGCTTTTGCCAAGCATCGAACATGTGGGATCAACTCTGGATTATGCCCAATGGGGCGCTCTGCTCAAGGCTGTAGGAGGTTTTCAGGCCTATCGCCATGCCTACGGCAAAATTAATCCTTCTGATGTAGTCCGGTTTCTGATCCTGGATCATGATTTTCCCAGATCAATACTTTATTGCCTGACAGAAGCCCAGATCAGCCTGCATGAAATCACCGGGACCCGTATCGGATACTTTACCAACCCTGCTGAACTGCAGATTGGACAGGTTTGTGCCGGGCTCTCCTATCACACCATAGAGGAAATATTTGAACAGGGCCTGCATGAATTTACAGACGATCTCCAGGCCAGGATAAACCATCTTGGCAAATCCATATTTGAAACCTTTTTCGCCAGGCTTCCGGCCATTGACCAAAGTGCGGAACAATAATAAATATCCCTCTCTTAACGTTGAACGTTGAACGTTGAACGTTGAACGTTGAACGTTGAACCTTGAACTCTCAAGCAGCATAACCGGAGATCTGAAAATATGACATTCTGCCTTGGAATCACAGTTGAAGACGGTCTGGTGGCCATAGCCGACACTCGGATAATGGCCGGAAACAAGCTGACCACCGCTCAGAAAATAAACACCTATAACTTTGAAAACGGTCTGGGGGCCTTTTTCATGATGGGTTCAGGCCTGCGTTCGGTCAGGGACAAGGTTATGACCTATTTTGATGAAGAGATTGCCAACATGGATGAGCCCTTTGACAAAATGTACAAGGCAGTCAACGCCCTGGCCAAACATATCAGACAGGTTTCAGACGAAGACAAAAAACATATTGAGATGGGCGGACTGCGTTTTAACATCCATGTCCTTATGGGCGGACAGCTGCAAAAGGATGCACAGCATCAGCTGTTTCTGGTATATCCGGAAGGAAACTGGATAATCATAACCCCGGGTACTCCGTATCATA
Source organism: Desulfonatronovibrio sp. (assembly GCA_046260325.1). GTDB lineage: Bacteria > Desulfobacterota > Desulfovibrionia > Desulfovibrionales > Desulfonatronovibrionaceae > Desulfonatronovibrio. Next base: position 1,904 of record JBHEPK010000101.1, on the reverse strand, counting down.
TCATCGGAGAAAGCGAATACGGCAAGCCGGTCCTGGACCGGACTCTGAAGTACAGCGACAATCTTCATTTTGCTCTGAAGGTAGGATGCCTGGCTTTTGATTCAACCAGGATAAGTGCCTCAGACGTGGATTTTCCTGTAGACGTATTATTATTCCACAAAGATAGCAACCAGCTGGTGGAACACCGCTACGAAGAAGAGGAACTTATGGAAATTTCCAACTGGTGGCAGGAAAGGCTGCGCGCTCAGGTCCACGAACTGCCTTCGGAATGGATTGACAATGTTGCTTCCAGGCTGACCATGGTTCAGAAAAAACACCGAACCCAAAAAACTGTAAATGGTAAGTCAGGGTGATTTATTCAGTCCTTCATACAACATTGTATGACTTTTCCGGGCCTGTTTTTCTGGAGCCTCATATCCTGCGTCTTTATCCCAGATGTGACGGAACCCAGAAAATTATTGAGCATAACCTGACAATCACACCAAGCCCTGCCGGGCTTTCCAGAGGCCTTGATATCTGGGGCAACTCCTTTGCTCTGGCCTGGTTTGACGGGCTGCACCCGCATTTTAAGATTAACAGTTCACTCAAAATACAGACTCGCAGGGAAAACCCTTTTGACTACTTCCTCCCTGAACAGGCCCAGACCCTGCCCGTCCTTCTTGAACCTAATGAAAAGAAAGATTTGCGCTCCAGCCTACAGAGGATTTCAAACCTGAACGTGAATATTGATCCTGTTGCAGATATGGCCCTGTCCCTGGCAAAAACAAGCGACAATTCCACTATATCCTTTCTCAACTCTCTCAACTCCTGGATTTTCACAAATTTTCAGCGCGTCGAAAGACTTGAACCAGGAATAATTGACCCCATAGAACTGATGAAAGACCCAAAAGGGTCCTGCAGAGACCTGGCTGTCCTTTTTATTGAAATATGCAGATTGTCAGGCATCCCAGCCAGGCTGGTCAGTGGATATCAGGAAGGAGATCCGGACATTGCCGAGGCAGAACTTCATGCCTGGGCCGAAGTATATCTTCCCGGGGCTGGATGGAGAGGCTATGACCCAACCCATGGCCTGACTGTAGCTGACAGACATATCCCATTGGCCGCCGCCCCTGAACCCGAAAAAACCATGCCACTTTCAGGAACCTTTCGGGGAACAGGCATCTCCTCACGAATTAAGCACCAGGTTACAATGGTTGTTGCCGGTCAGACATGATATAAACCTATTACTTCTGGTGACCCATGAAAACAATTACCACCTTCCCTGAAAGCGTCAAAATTCTGGAACACGTGTGGATACCATTATCCGACGGAACCCATCTTGCTGCCAAGATATGGATCCCGCAGTCCGCTGAAAAGACGCCTGTCCCGGCCATCCTGGAATATATTCCATACCGCAAGCGAGATTTTGAAGCAATCAGCGATTCCATTACTCAGGGTTATTTGGCCGGGTACGGCTATGCCTGCCTGCGGGTGGATCTGCGCGGTGCAGGAGAATCCGAAGGCGTGCTCAGAGACGAATACCTGCAGCAGGAACTGGAAGACGGATTAGAGGTCCTGTCCTGGATTGCTGCTCAGCCCTGGTGCGACGGTTCCATCGGCATGATGGGCATTTCCTCAGTAAGTACAAAACAGCAATCATTTCTGAAGACTTTTGTGCAGATTGACAATAAAATCCTGAACATTTGTCACCACTGCTGTGGCCTGGGAGGAACCCCGGTTGGCAAGTTTGTCCACGCTGAATTCGGAGATGTCTACAATGTAAAAATAAACAGGGCGAACCATTTCGTCTTCCATGATTCTATAGCCCGGGGTCATATTTCCAAAAGCAATGGAATGCAGCTGGGTAGCCATGGAGATGACTGTTGTTGCTTTGCGGGCATGAACCCGCATAGCATCCTGAGCTT
>JBHEPK010000100.1:0-7220 GCA_046260325.1 Desulfonatronovibrio sp. | reverse complement strand
GGCTAACCAGGAACCCAAACAGGTATTGATGATCACCTCCTATCATCATGGAGGTCCCTGGAATGACGAGGTTGTCCAGGGAGTCAGAGATATCCTGGGCGATCTTGATCATGTGGATCTGGCCATTGAGCATCTTGATATGCGCCGCTATTCAGGAGAATCATATGAGCAGTGGCTGACTAATTTTTTCTGGAACAAATACCGCAGACACCCTAAAGATCTTATTATCGTCTCAGACGACGATGCTCTGGATTTTCTGCTTCGTGTTCGCTCTGATCTGTTTCCTCGTATCCCCGTAGTTTTCGCTGGCATTAACAATTTTAACCTTGAGCGTATTGCAGATCAGTCCAACATAACTGGAGTTAACGAAGAGATAAGCATTGCCCAAAATATTGAATTGGGGCTCAAGCTGTTTCCCGATACAAAAGAAATTTATGCAGTGGTAGATGATCAATCCTCAGTTGGACAGGCCAATCTAAAAGTATATCGTTCAGCCATGGATAAATCAGATTATCCGGTGTCATTTAAAAAATTACTTAATTTGACGGTAAATGATTCCAGGGATGTATTAGGTTCACTGCCAGAAAACAGTCTTATCCTGAGGCTTAACAATATTCTGGATGGTCAGGGCGGGTTTCTGTCCATTACAGAAAGTATGTCTTTGATCTCTCAGGCATCATCAGTGCCTGTTTTGTCATCCTGGGATTTTGATCTGGGACATGGAGCTCTGGGTGGCTATCTCATCAGTGCCAGGGAGCAAGGCAGAACAGCAGGTGAACTGGCAGTCGAGATTTTAAAAGGCAAGCACCCCGATTACATTCCAGTGATCATGGAAAGCCCCAATCTACCCATGTTTGATTATCAGCAGATTCGGAGATTTGGTCTGAAAACAGCATCTCTTCCCAAAAATTCCATAATCATCAATCTCCCTGAAACTTTTTATAACAGGCATAAGGCAATTATCTGGCCTGCAGCAGCTATTATTACTTTATTGACTCTGTTTGCTGCCGCACTCTTAATAATTCTTATTTTGCGTAAAAAATCCCTGGCAAGTATTGCCCAAAGCGAACTACGATTTCGTCTTCTCTTTGAACAGAACAAGGACGCTATTCTCTGGGCCAACAAGGATGGGTTTATCATCCGCTGCAACCCAGCCTCGGAAAGACTTTTCGGCCGCAACAGAGAGGAACTCCTGGGTCTGCACCAGACAGAACTGCATCCTCCGGAAAAGCTCAACTATTACCGGAAAATGTTCGCCCGGAGTGTCAAAGAGAAAAGTTTCAAAGAAACAGACGTGGAAATCATCAACAACGACGGGGCCAGAAAGTACGTCGATCTTCTTTCAACCATAATTACCGTGGAAGCAGAGGATATCAATCAGGGCATTTTCGTGGATATTACTGAGACACGCCAGGTCAGGCTCGAAATCGAGCGCTTTAGACTGGCTATGGACGGCAGCGCGGACAGTTTTTTTCTCATTGACTTGGTATCCATGAGTTTTGTGGATGCCAATCGTCAGGCCTGGGAAGGTTTGGGCCTGACCAGGGAAGAATTGTTGAGCATGGGTCCGCAGGACATCACTTTGCAAAATTCCAGAGAGGACCTGGAAAAAATATTTGACTCGGTTTTCCAAGCCAATGATCAGTCCGTTACCATTAAGGACTTCCATGTTCGTCAAGATGGCCAGAGCTTTCCGGTTGAAGTCAGGCTGCGGGTATTTGTACAGGACGGCAAGCATTTTCTCATTGCCGTAGCAAGAGATATAACAGAACGGAATATTGTAGAAAAAGAGCTGATTGAGGCCAAAGATCAAGCCGAGGCAGCTAATATCGCCAAATCCCAGTTCCTGGCCAATATGAGCCATGAACTGCGCACTCCCTTTAACGGTATCATGGGCATGATGCAGCTTTTGCAGACCACTGACCTGAATCAGGAGCAGCAGGAATATACTGATACAGCCATTGTATCTTCCAAAAGATTTACCCGTCTTTTGTCGGATATTCTTGATCTGTCCAGCATCCAGTCGGGCAATATGGTTGTGCGTAATGCCTCCTTTGATGTTAAAGAACTTATGGAATCCATAACAGGTTTGTTTTCAGCCCAGGCCAGACAGAAATCAATCACTTTTGAATATTTTATTGATCCCGGAGTTCCAACCCAGGTTGTGGGCGATGTTGTCAGAGTCAAGCAGGTTCTGTTCAATCTGGTGGGCAATGCCTTGAAATTTTGTGATCAGGGAGAAGTTAAGATCAGGCTATGCTCACTTTCTCCAGCCAAAGGTCAGGACTTAAGGATTATGTTTTCTGTTTCTGATTCAGGAGCAGGTATTTCTGAAGACAAGTTAAGAGAGCTGTTCAATCCTTTTGTTCAGGCAGACTGTTCTTATACACGCCAGCATCAGGGTGCAGGTCTTGGCTTGACCCTGGTTAAAGAACTGGTGTGCTTAATGAACGGTAATATTTGTGTTGAAAGCAAGGTTGGACTTGGAACCACTGTGCATGTGGTTGTTCCATTTGAGCTGCCGGTCAACAAGGAAAAGGAAACTGAAGATACTGCAACCCTGATTAGAGATGGGAAAAAGAACCTGGATATTCTCATAGCTGAAGATGATCCATTAAATCAGATGTTCATGACCAGTCTTCTCAAAAAGCTGGGACATTCAGTAAACCTGGCCGAAAACGGCAGGGAAGTCTTAGATCTGCTTCAGGAAAAAAACTTCGACTGCATCCTGATGGATATCCAGATGCCGGTAATGACCGGGATTGAAGCCACAAAAGCAATCCGAGATTCAACTTCTATAGGTGCAAAGAAAGATATTCCCATAATCGCTGTAACCGCCCATACTCAACCAGGAGACAGAGAAGAGTTTCTAAAGGCTGGAATGGATGACTACATAGGGAAACCGGTCAGCCTTGAGGACTTTCAGAGGGTATTCAGTAAGTTCTTTGGAGAGAAGGAAATACAGACTTAATTTAAAACATAAGCTATGGCTGTGACAAAATCCGGTTCAATTATTATAAAGCGTCTCACCCGGGCGGGCCGAGACATGGCTTTTTTCCAAGCTGGACCGCAAATTGAAGCTGTATCTGCACTTTTGAAATGAAAACAGCACAGTATTACTCATGCAGTCAAATTTTCCTGTTTTGTGTGATACATAAGTCTTTTTTCAATACACTTAAAAACGTAGATCACTCCGTAAACTATAATAAGATAAAGCAGAGCGGCTGTAATAAACAGCTCGTAAAAAGCAAAGGATCTTGCTGCTATAACCCGGGCGACACCGGTTATATCCATAATAGTGATAACCGAGACCAGAGAGGAAGCCTGAAGCAAAAAAACCACTTCGTTAGTATAGGCAGGCCAGGAAATTCTCAATGCTGCCGGAAGGATGATTCTTCTGTAAACAAGAATCCCGGACATGCCGCAGGCTCTGGCAGCCTCTACTTCCCCGTGGCTGACACCCTGGATGCCTCCCCTGAAAATTTCACAGGTATAGGCTGTGGTATTGAGGGTAAGAGCCAGAACAGCGCAGAACCAGGCTTCTTTAAAAAAATGCCATAATCCCCAGCTTGCCAAAATTTCCTGAAATTGTCCGCTCCCATAGTAGATGAGAAAAATCTGGACTAAAAGAGGTGTGCCTCTGAAATAGAAGTTAAAACCATAAACCGGCCAGCGCATAAGCGGGTTTCTGGATACTCTGAGGACCGAGAGAGGAATTGCCAGAAAAAAGCCTATCAGCAGACTGACCACAGTGATCTTAACCGTGACTAAAGTCCCGCTTAATAATTGGGGCAAGCTCTCTATTATAATGTCGATATCCATGATCAGATACTTTTCACGCCGCGATTGGCTCTTTTTTCAGCCCACTGTTGAAATCCAATGGAAAAGATGGTTATAAATAGATAAATCAGGGATGCAACGAAATAAAAGGTAAAAGGCTTACCCGTACTCCGGGCTGCAATGTCGGAATTACGCATTAATTCGGGTAATTGGATAACCGATATCAGTGCCGTTGCTTTGATAAGAACCATCCACACATTACCCAGACCAGGAATGGCAAACCTCCACATCTGGGGGAGGATCACCCTTCTGAAAGCCAGGACCTTGTTCATACCATAGGCACTTGCAGCTTCTATCTGCCCCTTGGGGACAGATTGAAAGGCCCCTCTGAAAACCTCGGTTGTAAATGCACCATAAATAAATCCTATGGTCAGGGTTCCTGCAAAAAAAGGATTGACGTTAACGTAGATGTCACTACCAAACATTAGCATTATGTCCTGGATAAGCGTGGGTGCACCGTAATATACCAGCAGAATCAGGACAAGTTCAGGAATACCTCTGATTACAGTAGTATATATACCCGCGATATTTTGAAGAATACCGATTCCGGAGAGCTTGCACAGAGATGCTCCCAGCCCGATGATCATGGCAATAAACATGGCGCCTAAACCCACAGCAAGTGTGAGTTTGGCGCCTTGAAGCAACAATGGACCGTATCCCTGTAAATCAAACACTTTCAGCTGTCCTAATCACCGTAGACATCAAAGTCGAAGTATTTGTCATTAATGGTTTTATAAACTCCATTGTCCCGAATCTTCTGAATTGCGTTATTAAACAAAGCTACAAGTTCCTTATCTTCCTTCCTGATCGCAATGCCTATGCCTTCACCGTACCACTCTTCGTCTGTAAAACCAGGACCGATAAACTCATAATCCTGTCCGGCTTCGGTATTGACAAATCCCTCCAGAAGTACAACTGAATCTGCAATAACAAGATCAACCCTGCCGGATATAAGATCCATATTGGCCTCTTCCTGCGTTGGGTAGGATTTAATGGAGACGGTGTCTCCAAAGTTATCTCTGACAAAATTTTCATGAGTGGTGGCGCGCTGGACTCCGATAGTCTTGCCCTTCAAACCCTCTGGTGAGACTTCAAATCCGGCTCCTTTTTTGGCCACAAACCTTGCAGGAGTCATGTAGTACTTGTCAGTAAAGGCCACTTTTTCCTGCCTCTCTTCTGTAATGGCCATGGAAGCAATAATGGCGTCATATTTCTTGGCCTGAAGTCCCGGGATCATTCCGTCCCAGTCCTGCACCACGAATTCACATTCAACTTCTGCAGCTTCACAAAGGGCCCGGGCTATCTCAACATCAAATCCTTGGAGCTCGCCATCTTTATCAATAAAGTTGAATGGGGGGTAGGCACCCTCTGTACCAATACGAACGGATTTTATATCGCCTCCAATAGCTGTTGAGGCTGTCATCAGAATAGCACACACAATGAAAAACAAAAAAACTTTTTTCATGAAAATCTCCTTTTAAAACGTTGGTAAATTATGGATATTATCAAACAAGATTAGATAAAAACTGCTTTAAACGAACCGATTCCGGGTTTCCGAAAACCTCCTGAGGGGATCCCTTGGTGTCGACCACCCCCTGATCAAGAAAAACAACCTCCGAGGAAACTTCCCTTGCAAAGCCCATTTCATGGGTAGCTACAATCATGGTACGCCCTTCTTTGGCCAGATCCTGCATTACCTTGAGCACTTCACCCACAAGTTCGGGATCGAGAGCAGATGTCGGTTCATCAAAGAGAAGAACGTCAGGATTCATTGCCAGTGCCCTGGCAATGGCTGCACGCTGCTGCTGTCCACCTGACAATTGGACCGGATAATAATGTGAACGGTCAGCTATGCCCACCTTTTCCAGAAGATCCATGGCATCGGACACTGCCTCTTTTTTATGCCTTTTCTGAACATGCACCGGAGCTTCTATGACATTCTCAAGCACAGTCATATGGGCCCATAGATTAAAGTGCTGAAAGACCATACCCAGTTGAGTACGAATCCTGTCCACCTGTTTTCTGTCTTCAGGAACAATTTTGCCCAGCCGATTTTTTTTGAGGCTGAGAAGCTCCCCGCCTACATAAATTTTTCCTGAAGTCGGCTTTTCAAGAAGGTTGATGCAGCGCAGAAAGGTGCTTTTTCCGGACCCGCTTGATCCTATAATGGATATGACGTCCCCCTCTTGGGCAGCCATGGATATTCCCTTGAGAACCAATAATTCACCAAAGTTCTTGTAAAGATTTTCCACTTCCAGGGCATAATTATTATGGGGAGGCAAAGGTTCTCCTTGATACAATTTGGCAGAGGTTTAAATTTTAATAAAATCATTACTCTCTTTAGCATTTTTCTGTCAAGGATTTTTGCAGCATCCAGAAAGGTCCCCTGGTTTCCTGGGCCAGGCAAAGGTGCGGTGCGGCAGTTGGAGATTGGGGGCAGCCGGCTATGCGGCTTCAAGCTCATGTATACTCAGTTCAACATGAAGCCCTGCAGCTGCAGCCATATTGACCAGCGAATCCAGACTGAAAAGGTTAATTTTTCCTCTCATCAGATCTGATATCCGAGGTTGAGTCACCCGGAAGAGTTGCGCAGCGTGTGACTGACTAAGTCCATTACGCTTAATATGTCTGCTTAAAGCCATCATGAGTGCAGAGCGAAGCTTCATGTTTTCAGCTTGTTCATGCGTATCTTCGATGGCATCCCAAACGCTGTGGAAGCTATTATTGCTCATGATTGTCTCCCCTTGAGTAATTCTTGATAACGGTTGGCAGCCAGTTCCAGATCCTTTCTGGGAATTCTCTGGGTCTTTTTGCAGAAACAGTGAAGAATATAGACTGCTTCAGCAAATTTAGCCACATACAGAACTCGGAATTGACCTGACGCATCACGTAAGCGGATTTCCTGAACCCCAGGGCCAATTACGGTAACTGGCTTCCAGCTGTCCGGGATATCTCCTCTTTGGAGCTTATCTATCTGATAACCGGCTTCACGTCGTGGATTGTCAGGAAAAGCACGCAAGTCTTCAAGGCTTGTTCCAATAAAAACAACTGGATTAATATCAGACATAAATATTTTATATAATATTTTGTATAAAATGGCAAGCCTAAAAAATAGTTACCAGACCCTCCCCAACCGCCTCATAGCCCCCACTCATGGAAGTAAGATTCAGAGTCACGCGGATAACCCTTTCTTCGCAATAGGCCAACGGCCTGTTTTACCAAATAAACACTGGCCCCCAACAAACTGTTAATCTGATCAATGCTACCCGCAACTAAATTTCCCCTACTCTTGTCTATTTACAGAAATTTTTATAGATCCTTTTCACAGACCCTTTGAATTTATGCAAATCCTTGCGTCAACATTATATTCAACGCCCGGT
>JBHEPK010000010.1:22237-26299 GCA_046260325.1 Desulfonatronovibrio sp. | reverse complement strand
CCTGTCATTGCGAGAGAGCGTAGCGAACGAAGCAATCTGTATGGCAAAACCATAATATTCTGAATTTATTGCTTAAACGGATCAAGTTCCTAAAAAGGAGAGCCGTTCAGATCCTTTTTGCAGGAATGCTGGAAAAACAGCGGTGTGTGGGGATTAGTTCATCCGGATAAAGGTATTTTCCTGGAGGTTCTGGTTTTCAGTGCGGACAACAGCATTCATGCCTGAATGGGCAGTGTCTGTTTTCTGGCCGGATTCGTTTTCTAAGGAATAATCTTCAGACTTGACTATCGGGCGTTCAAGCCCGGGAAGGATCAGCTCAACATTAAGGGAGTCCTGCCATTTTTCTTTTACTTGGACCAGCCATTCATCACTGCCAAGTCTTTTGACGATCTTAGCCAGAATCTTTTTGTTTCTTGCAGGACCTGTCTGCTTATCTGTAAAGAAAATCTTGTTTTTCAGAAAAAATCCTGATCCCATTGGCCTGATGTTGATCAAGGCAAGTTCCTGCAGATATTTATCAGGGCGGAATCTGCTGCTGGTTAAATCATTCAGAGCAGTACGGTAAACATCAGTAACCAGAGCCAGGTAAGATTCGCTTTTGGTTCTGCCCTCTATTTTCAGGGAATGTATATTGTTTTTGATGAGCCAGGGAATATACTTTACAAGGCAAAGATCTTCAGCACTGAAGATCTTGGAGTATTCATCTTCCTGCTTTAGAGTCCAGACTGGATAGCCTGGTCTTGTTTTTTCCTCAAGATCCACATTAAATTCTTTATATTCATATCTGCAGGGATGGGCACAAAGACCTTTGTTGGCTGATCTTTGATTAAGATGGGCGCTCAAGAAGCATCTTCCTGAAATGGCCATGCACATTGCTCCGTGCACAAACATTTCCAGTTCAATATCATCTGTTCGAGAACTGATGGCCTTAATATCTTTTATTCCGAGTTCTCTGGAGAGGTTAACCCTTTTGATACCCTGATCTTTCCAGAAATTAACTGAATAACTGTTGCAGGTATTGGCCTGGGTGCTCAAATGAAGTTCAATATCAGGGGTGATTTTTTTCGCAAGGCTGATCACTCCTGGATCAGCAATAATCAAGGCATCAGGTTTGAGCCGGGAAACCATATGCAGCTGTTCTTCTACTGCGGGGGTATCTTTTTCAAGGGGCAGGGCGTTTAAACAAAAATATACTTTTGATCTGTGAGTCTTTGCATGTTCTTTGGCCTGGATCAGGTCTTCCTCACTAAATCCCCGGGCCTTGGATCTGAGGTTAAGTTCTGTTCCCCCAAGGTATACTGCATCAGCTCCGTAGGTCAGGGCAGTTTTGAGGCGGTCTATGTTTCCAGCCGGGCAAAGTAGTTCAGGAAGGTGTGAACTTACGTCCAAAGCCCCTGCTCCGCCCTTGTTCTTTTCATGGTTTCCACAATGGAGTAAGGCATATTGAGCTTTCCTTTACCCTTGCCGAGTTTGATGTGAGGTTTGACTGAGCCGTGGAAATCAGAACCACCGCTTAAGAGTAAGCCCAGTTCATTACACATATCTTCATATGCTCTGGTCTGTTCCTTTGTGTGCTCAGGATAATACACTTCAACTCCATCCAGTCCCATATCTTTGAGACGCATGAGCTCATTTTTGAGGGTTTCATTCCCAACCTTCAGGGAAAATGGATGCGCCAGGATTACAGTTGCATTTTCTTGCTTAAGCATGGCAATGGCTTTTTCCGGGCTGAATTTTTCTTTGGGCACATACGCTGTTCCGGTGGGGCCAATGTATTTATCAAAGGATTCCTGAATTGAAGAAATGACTCCTTTATTCATGAGAACTCTTGAAATATGCGGCCTTCCTATGGAAGCATCTCCTGCGAGTTTTTTTACTTCGTCAAAGCTGATGTCTATGCCCTGGTCCTGGAGCTTTTTGATCATTATTTCATTGCGGTTGTTTCTTTTGTCCCGCAATTCTTTCAGTGAAGCACTGAGAACAGGTGCGTCAGGATTTATCCAGAGACCGAGTATATGCATCAGCCCGTCATATTCAACGCTTAGTTCACATCCGGGAATTAACTCCATGTTCAGGTCAATTCCTGCCTGCATTGCTTCAGCAAGTCCGCCTGTGGTATCGTGATCAGTCAAAGCAATGGCCTGAAGCCCCTTGTTTCTGGCGTGTCTTACCAGTTCAAAGGGTGTGTATGTTCCATCGGATGCTGTGGAATGAGTATGCAGGTCAACTTGGGACATGGTTTTCCTTTTTTGGTCTTTATCCTTCTCCCACTTGCGTTTTCAATCAAGACTTATGCCAGGATAATATCCACTCAAGTGGGTGACGGACTGTCGCTTTGAATATTTCAACAGTTAGTTGAATAAGGGCTTTTTCAACATGCTGTTAGGGACATAGATGGATCCTGATAGTTGGGCGGGAGAAATTTCGGGTTATTATTTGAATCGATAGGTGATCCTGCCGCGAGTCAGATCATAGGGAGAAAGTTCAACCTTAACCTTGTCACCGGGTAGAATGCGGATATAGAATTTTCTCATTTTTCCTGAAATATGTCCCAGTACTTCATGTCCATTATCAAGTTTTACTCTAAACATTGCATTGGGCAGGGCTTCTTCAACAGTACCCTCAACCTCAATTGCTTCTTCTTTGACCATATAAACTCCTTATCAGAAATGTATTCTCTTTAACCTTAAACTTATTACGATGGGTTGTGAATATTGTCAAGGACATGGCTGCTGCAAAAATAAGCATCCGGGCTGGACAGGCATAAATTGTTGAAAAGCCGGATGTCATATGTTAGGTTTGATTTTAAGCTGTGATTCTGCTCAGTTTTTTTGTAACGTTTTGAACATCCAGTTGAATAAGGATTTTTTCAATACGCAGATAAAGACTATTTTAACAATCTGATTAAAGGAGATGATTTTAAAATGGATGAAATTAAGATTAATTTGACGGAAAAGGAAATGCCCAGGCAATGGTACAATATTTTGCCTGACTTAACTGACCCATTGGCTCCTCCCTTAGACCCGGCCACCAAAGAACCTCTTTCTCCGGACAAGCTTGAGGCAATTTTCCCTAAGTCCCTGATTGAACAGGAGATGTCTGCTGAGCGCTGGATAGATATACCTGAACCCATTCTGGATATTTACAAATTGTACCGGCCGTCTCCTCTAATCAGGGCCAAAAGGTTAGAGAAGGCTATTGGTACCAAGGCCAGGATATATTATAAAAATGAATCAGTATCGCCGGCCGGTTCTCACAAGCCCAATACTGCCATTGCCCAGGCCTATTATAATAAACAGGAAGGGGTGAACCGTCTCGCAACAGAAACTGGCGCTGGTCAGTGGGGAACGGCTCTTTCTTTTGCCTGCAAAATGTTTGATATGAAATGTACTGTGTATATGGTCCGGTGCAGCTATGACCAGAAACCTTATCGGGGTATAATTATCCGTTCATATGGAGGAGAGGTTTTTCCATCTCCGTCTGATAAAACTTCCATAGGAAGGAAGGTCCTTGAAAAAGATCCTGGTTCCGGAGGAAGTCTTGGTCTGGCCATTTCTGAGGCTGTGGAGGATGCGGCTACCCATGAAGATACCAAGTATGCTCTGGGAAGTGTTCTCAATCATGTAGTTCTGCACCAGACAATTACCGGCCTGGAAGTTAAAAAACAGCTGGCAATAGCCGGTGAAAAGCCTGATATTCTGGTTGGATGTGTAGGAGGGGGAAGCAATTTTGGCGGTCTTGTTCTGCCGTATATGCCAGAAAAAATGAGTGGAGAAAATCTCAGATTTGTAGCTGTTGAGCCCCAGGCCTGTCCTACACTCAGCAAAGGCCGTTTTGCTTATGACTTTGGCGATATGGCACAGCAGACTCCTCTGCTGAAAATGTATACCCTTGGCCACGCCTATTTCCCACCGCCTATTCATGCAGGTGGTCTCAGATATCATGGAGAATCACCCATAGTATCGCATATTGCCAAGCATGGATACGTTGAAGCACGGGCATATTTTCAAAACGAGGTCTTTGATGCTGCAATGCTCTTCATGCAGACTGAAGGTTTTGTCC
>JBHEPK010000010.1:20343-22227 GCA_046260325.1 Desulfonatronovibrio sp. | reverse complement strand
CCTGAAACTTCCCATGCAATCAAGGCCACTATAGATCTGGCCAAAGAGGCAGAACCGGGACAGGTAATTGTATTTCTGTATTCAGGACATGGTCTTCTGGATCTTGGTTCTTATGACGCCTATTTAAGAGGTGATCTTCAGGATAAGGCTTTTTCTGATGAAGAGATTGAAGAGGCTCTCAAGGCCTGTCCCAATGTAAAATAAAGGGTATCTGTTCACCCCACTTTTTAATCCTGGAGCCAATGCGGATTTTTTGTGTTGCAAAATTTGTAAATCCGGACAGGCTCCAGTCTTTTGAGGTAAAACGTAAAAGGAGATAAGTATGATTGATCTATTCAAAAAAGGTTTTTTTACCGGTCTTGGACTGGTGGTTATTACAGCCGAGGAAGTGGAAAAAAAGATCCAGACCTTAGTGGACAAAGGTAAATTGTCCGCAGAAGAAGGCGAGAATATTGTCAATGATTTTGTACATAAGAGTGAAAGTCAGCAGGGCCAGGTTCAGGAATGGATTTCCAAAAATATCAAGTCCACAATGGAATCCCTTGATATAGCGAGAAAGGAAGACGTGGAAAATCTGGAAGCCCGGGTGGCCAGTCTTGAAGATCGTATTGCAACTTTGGAGACCCTTCGAATTGAGGAAGGAAAAAAGACAGATCAGGGACAGTCGGTATAATTAATGGATATAAAGGCAATTGCCCACCTGAGCCGTTTCAAAGAAATTGTAACAACTCTGGTCAAGTATGGATTCGATGATATAGTGAATCGTCTGGATATTCCAGGCAAAAAATATCTTCAAAAAATTCATTCTTATGATACCAGCCTGAGTACCTGGGAAAGGATGCGCATGGTTCTGGAGGAACTTGGTCCCACCTTTATCAAATGCGGCCAGATTCTTTCCCAGAGGGCTGATCTTTTGCCGTTGGAACTTTTGCAGGAATTGCGAAAGCTTCAGGATGACGTACCTTCAGAGTCATTTTCAGAGATCAAAAAAGTAGTTGAAGACAGTTTTAAAGTTCCCCTGAACACCATTTATTCGGAATTTGAAGAGACTCCAATTGCAGCTGCATCCCTTGCTCAGGTTCACAGGGCCAGGCTTAAAAGTAATGGGATGGAGGTGGCGGTTAAGGTTCAACGCCCTGAGATTTCAGATATCATAAAAAATGATATGGATATTCTGGAAAAAATCGCTGTTCGTCTTGATGGCCGGATTGAGTCTTTCAAGGTTTACAATCTTCCTAATCTTGTCCAGCGCATCCGCAGGCTTATGCTTCAGGAGCTGGATTTTGTTCGTGAAATGAGGACCATGCAAGTGGTCAAGTCTACAGTTGATGACGAGACAGGAATAATTGTTCCGGAAGTTTTTTCAGATTATTCCAATCATTTAGTAATTACCATGGAACTGGCCAGGGGCAGTAAAATGAAGGATGTTGATTTTACTGCCCTGAAAAACAGAGCAACTATGGCTAAGAGAGGCCTTTCTCTGTCATTGAAGCAGGTTCTTGAGCATGGATTTTTCCATGCTGATCCTCATCCAGGAAATTTCCTCATTGACGAGGATGAGAATCTTATCCTCTTAGACTGGGGAATGGTGGGACGGCTTACAGACAAGGTCCGCTTTGAGCTTATTGATCTGATTGCAGCAGTGGTAGAAAATGATGTTGAAATTATTACTGATATCCTCATCGGGTTTACCATAGGCGAGGAAAAAATAAACCGTGATGTATTGCAGAATGAAGTCCTTGAGGTGGTCAGCCTGTTTACGAGGATGCCTTTGAAGGAAGTAAATCTCGGGCAGTTGCTCTTGGAATTAACAGGAATTCTTCGTTCCCATGGCCGGGTGCTAACTACCGATCTATCCATAATGATAAAGGCTTTAATCACTGC
>JBHEPK010000010.1:16918-20333 GCA_046260325.1 Desulfonatronovibrio sp. | reverse complement strand
AAGTCTCTTTATCCTGATCTTGATGTGATCAAAGAGGCTGAGCCCATGGTGAGAAGGCTCAGTAAAAGCCGGTTCAGTGCGGGCAACCTGGTAAAGATGATCCAGAGAAATATGAGGCATTTGTTCAGGTTTCAGCACGAATTTCCAAGGCAGGCACTGGGTATTGTCAGTAAGCTCGAAAAAGGTGAGCTCGCTATTCGCTTTCGGCATGAAAATCTTGAAGGCATGCAGGCAACCATGGAGAGGATTATTAATCGTCTTGTGGTAGGGATTGTTACAGGGGCCCTTTTTCTTGGTTCCAGTATGGTAATTCTTGCAGATACAGGCCCGAAGCTCTGGGGATATCCAACCCTTGGAGTCATTGGTTATATAATCGGGCTTTTTCTCAGTCTGCGTCTGGTTATGGCAATGATCAAGTCAAGAAAAAAGTGAAGGTTGCAGGTATCTGTCCACTACATTTTCAACATCCGGAAATAAAGACTTTCCGCATGTTGGAAATAGTCTCAAGAACTCGGTTTCTTTGGATTTACTATCAGCTTTCAGCTTAAAACTTTTAACTCAAAATTTGAGAAATGATTTGAAAATATATTCAAGCCTGTTGAGTAATTCGTCCATATCCTGTTCCGAAGTCATTCTGCCCCAGGAAAATCTTATGGTTCCAAGACCATAAAAAGGGTCAGTGTTCATGGCTTTAAGAACAGAGCTCATTTTTTGTACTTCTCCATGGCAGGCTGCTCCGGCTGAAGCTGAGAGACTGCAGGCGACCATGCCTGAGAGTATGTCTCCAGCCCGGTAGCCGCCAAAACCTATGGACATGGTTGCCGGGAGTCGTGGCGCATTTTCAGCGTGCAGGATAAAATCCTGATGGATCATGCTTAATCCCTGAATAAACTTGTTGCCCAGTTTTTCCTGGCGGGCCATTTCAGAGTCAAGGTCTGATAAGGCCATTATTGATGCCTGGCCAAGGCCTGCAATATAGGGGATATTTTCAGTTCCTGGCCGGACTGCTTTTTCCTGGCCACCTCCAAAGAGTATGGGGCTTACGTTCTGGTGGTCGCCAATGTACAATGCACTGATTCCTTTGGGCGCATACATTTTATGTCCGGCTATGGTCAAAAATTCTGTTCCCAATTTTTTTATGTCCACAGGAATTTTTCCCGCGGCCTGGGCTGCATCAGTATGGAAGAGTATGTTTCTGGACTTTAATTCGCGCCCAAGATGGGCAAGAGGTTGAATGGCACCTGTTTCATTATTGGACAGCATGATGCTGATCAGTTTTGTCCTGGAAGAAACCATATCCAGGACCTGGTCGGGATCGATGAGGCCATTATGATCCACTGGCGCAATTTTGAGTTTGATGCCTTTTTTAACAAGCTCCCTGGCCGGCATGATGATGGAAGGGTGCTCCACTGCTGAAATAATCAGTTCATCACCAGGACAAAGCAGTCCCGAAAGGACAAGATTATTGGATTCAGTGGCGCAGGAAGTAAAATATATTTGATGTGGTTCAGCGTTAATTAGTCTGGCGAGATCAATCCTGGACTGTTCCATGATTCGTCTTGCTTGGAGGCCGTGTGTATGGGCACAGCCAGGATTGCCGAACTTTTCCCTGAAACAGGGAAGCATTGATTGGATAACAGTTTCATGAACCGGGGTTGTGGCGTTGTAGTCAAAGTAAAGGGGCTGCATGGTATTAATCCTTTGGAGCTGTTTGCCATGGTAGTCATGGGATTTGCAGCGGCTCTCGGACGTTTGACCTGGAGCTGCTGATCACAAAAAAAAAGTGAAGAGCTTGCTTGTTTCAAAATCCACATGAAACGTTGTGGGATCTTGTAGCGTTATTGATGATAATTTTCAATTAGATACTATCAGAGGGATTAATGAAAGATTATTACAGACTTGCTGATGAAGCCTTAGTAGCTGGTGTGTTAGCTGGAATTGCTGAAAAAACAGGTCTCAGCAGGGTCAATTTGAGGATAGGGTGTTTTATAATATTTGTCTTAGTGAATTTTATCCCTGCAACCGGGATAGGAATATCAATCATACCTTTACTTATTTATACTGTTGCCTGGATGGCCTTGCCTGTTCGGGATCAGGATTTATCTGAAAATCAGCTGCAGGAAAAAATCAAAAGCAGAAAGGCATTTTATAATTATTCAATGCTGGGAGTTACAGGTAATCTGATTCCCATTATTGCCATGGGACTTATTTATCCTGACCAGCTGCTGCTGCTTTTACTCACAGTGCCCACATTTCTGCTTTTAATGCCGGCCACAATCTTAATTATCCTCGGCATTACCAAGGCTGGATAATTAGGAAAAATTAGATGGAATCTCCTTCAGACTTTTTAAAAGAAAATCTGGAAATTATTTCAGGCAGAGCAAAGACAGGTCCGGTTCTGGACCTTGCATGCGGCAAAGGACGCAATGGCCTGTTTCTAACCCGTATGGGCTTTGACGTACATTTCTGGGACAAAAATGAGCAAAATCTTGAATTTATCAGGTCTGTTGCTGAGAAGGAAAACATCAATGCAACAATCAGATGCGTTGATCTTGAAAAAGAAGTAAATTCACTGCTGCCTGTAGAATATTTCAAGGTTGTCCTGGTTTTCAAATATCTGCACCGTCCTCTTATTCCTTATATAAAACAAAGTGTTATTAATAATGGTCTGGTTGTCTACCAGACATTTACCCATAAGCAGGCTCAAATGGGCAAACCCCAGAATCCGGATTTTCTGCTCAGAGACAAAGAGCTGCTTGAGTTGTTTAATGACTGGGTTGTTCTAAAATATGAGGAGGGCAGGCTGGATAATCCGGAAAGGTATATGGCTGGAATTATTGCTATAAAAGATTAGTATGGATATTGGTCAAGATTTTCTATTGCCTCACCTGCTATTTGAACACGCTGATAATCCCTCAATTCTGATTCAGATTGTTTCTTAATTCCATTTCCAGATCTTTGAGAATTTCCTCAAGGGATTTATTTAAAGAGCTGATAAGTTCCCTAGCGGATCGGTCAGCCATTTTATGTTCTGCACGGTAGTTTTTCTGGAATACTATTTCAAATTCAAGGCCTGTTTCTCTTAAAAGTAAAAAATCCATATCAATGACTGCCCGGGGGCTGGTTTCTTCTTGAAAATCTCCAAATACGGAATTTACTGTTCCTTCCAGCATAAAGTCGGCTTCTTTGTTGCTTGACAGAGGTACAACAGAAGTAAAAAGTCCAGCATCTCTGAACCATGCTCTGGCAGCCTGAGAAATCATGGGGCCGGGAAGAACAAAATAGTGACTATAAAAGTCTGCATGTGCCTGATTTTCTTTTGTTCTATAGATCATTTCTTTTCCCTGATATCCAGGAGATACTGAAAAATCCCTGATTGTCAGGATGCCTGGAATCTGCCTGGAATTTATTTCCA
>JBHEPK010000010.1:0-16908 GCA_046260325.1 Desulfonatronovibrio sp. | reverse complement strand
TTTCACGATTTACTTCAATTATAAAAAGGTGTCTTTCAACAGGCGCTTTTTGGGGAGCACATGAAATCAGACCGCAAATTGTCGACAGGCAAACAAGTATAACAAGTATCTTTCTCATTTTAGCTCACCATTTTTGGGTTTGTCTCCGAAGAAGATATAAGAAGGATATTTTTTGGCATCTGTGGTTAGTTCCATCAGGTTTCTACTGGTAATTTGCAAGTCCCGCATGATGGATTCAATTTTTTCATTCTGGGTTCCCAAAAGAGAATAGGCTCTTCTGGTGAGCCTGTTAATTCCTGTGGAACTCTGCTGCAGTGAATCAGCTGCGCCGCGCACGCTCTCCATCGTGGCAGGAAAATCTTCGGATGCCAGGCGGAAATTTGAAATGGTCAGGGCAAGCTGATCAAAGGGACTGCCTTGTTCATGATTGGTCAGTGTACTAATTCCCTGTTGAATATCTTTTATTGCCGCACTGGTATCAGCAAGCATTGAGTAGATATTGACATCTCCTGCCATGGATGATTCCTCAGGCCCGAGAAGCCTTGAAAATTGCTGATTGGTTTGTCTTAGTTCGTTTAAAAACAAGGTTGTCTGTTCAGTAAGTTTATGAGTATCCAGGGAGTTAACCGTGGTATTGAGGTCAAGAATCAACTGGTCAATATGGGTGAGAGTTTTTTTAAGATCAATACTTTGAATTTTGTCCATGGTATTGCTCAGGGATTCGAATGTTTCTTCCAAGCGGGCAAAAGTGCCCGGTGCTGAAGGTATATAAGGATTTTCAGGAGTCCAGTCCACGGGAAGGGAAGGATTGCGCAAGGGATCAATGTAATCCATTTCTATGTAAGCTGATCCGGTGATGCCCATGGGCAACATTCTTATCCTTAGTCCACGCATGACTTCCTGGGAAAGAAATGTTTCAAATTCATCAGGCGTCATATCTCCAAAAGCGTTGAGAGAAAGGCTTATTTCCAGCAGGACATATCTTTTTTCATCCGTGGTAGCCTGGGGATATCTTATGTTGACGAAACTTATCTGCTGAACATTACCTATCTGCACTCCGCGCATCTTTACCTGAGATCCTACATCAATCCCCTGGATGGACTCGTCAACATAGGTTTCTACAATGACAGTTGTGCGCCATAAAGTTCCTGCACCAAGAATAATCAACGCTGCAAAAAGAAGAATAATTCCCGCTGTGACAAATATTCCTATGGTGTAATAATTTGGACTGGTACGCATATTTTATAATGGGTTACTGGTTACTATCGGCAGTATATAACATCGTGTTGAAAAAGTCCTTATCAGGCAGGCTGTTCAAAAATTCCAATTGCTGCGTCGCTGCAATAGGAAGATTTTCAAGAGCCTGCTAAATTTGTTCTGTTCAAAAAAGAGCGAACCCAAGGGTCAGAAGAATTTTTCCTGAGTTCTTCAGGTACTCCCTCTGCAGCAATGGTTTTTCTTTTTTTGTCAAGAATAATCATTCGTCGGCCAATTTTAAAAATGCTGCTCAGTTCGTGAGTTACAATGACAAAGGTTATTTTAAGGCTTTGTGCCAGGTTTAAAATCAGCTCATCCAGTTCAAGGGATGTTATGGGATCAAGGCCGGCCGAAGGTTCATCAAGAAAAAGGATTGATGGATCAAGGGCCATGGCCCTGGCAATGGCTGCTCTTTTCTGCATGCCCCCGCTCAGCTCCGATGGCATGTGATTTTCATATCCAATGAGGCCAACCTGGGAAAGTTTTATCCTGCTGATTAAATTCATGGCAGTTATTGTCAGGTTTGTAAATTCTTCCAAGGGAAGACGTATATTTTCAAGAAGAGTCATGGAACCGAACAAAGCACCACTCTGATAGCTTATTCCGATGCCGTGCATGATCTTTGCTTTTTCTGACTCATCAGATTTTGTAATGTCCTTCCCCTTTATAAATATTTGTCCGGACAGAGGAGAATAAAGTCCTATAAGGTGTTTTAACAACGTGCTTTTGCCACTGCCTGATCCACCGAGAATTACAAAGATATCGCCCGAGTAAATATCAAAGGAAATATTCTGCATAAGAATTTCATCCTTAAAACCCATACTCAGGTTTCTCACAGAAATTATCACATTATCGTTCATAGATTAGATTCCCAGAATATAAAAGGTCACAGCGAATATACCATCGGTAACGGCTATAAGAACAATTCCACTGACTACGGCACTGGTGGTGGAAAGTCCTACGGCCTTTGCACCGCTGGTTGTCTGAATACCCCTGACGCATCCTATCCAGGATACTAAGAGGCTGAATATAACAGCCTTGAACATTCCACCGGCAAAGTCGGCCATGGTCAAAGACATTGTAATCTGATTGATATATGTAACCAAGGGGAAACCCAGAGAAAGCATGACCAGGGCACCTCCAATTAGACTGAATATAATAAAAAACAGGGTAAGAAAGGGCATGACCAGCATGGTGGCAAGCATCCTGGGCACAACAAGAAATTTGACAGGACTCAAGCCCATTGTGGTCAGGGCATTGATTTCTTCATTTATTTTCATTGTCCCAATTTCAGCAGCAAAGGAAGATCCTGTTCTGCCGGCCAGGATGATGGCAGTGACCAACGGGCCAAGTTCCCTGACCATGGAAAGCCCCAGCAGTCTGGCAACAAATATTTCTGCACCGAACATGCGCAGAGGCATAGCTGACTGGAAGGAAATAATCAGCCCCATGAGAAAGCCGATGAGACAGACAATGAATACTGCCTTGGCCCCGACATTCTCAATATTCAGGTATACATCTTTCCAGCGGATTGTTCCGGGTTTGATTAAGGCATGGCTGAAAGCAGATACGAACTGACCTACAAATGTAAAAAAATCTCTGGCATCGTGGCATAGCTTTATTGCAGCCTTTCCTATTTCTTCAAGGATTGATTTATTGGGGTAATCAGGTTTTTCCATGCAGTCAAAGCATGAAAGCTGATTAAGCATGTCTGCAAAATCCTTGCGAAGGTTATTAATCTGGGACTTGCCCCCGCGTTCTTCAATGAGCCTTGAAAAATGCAGAAGATAAGCCTGGCCGCTCATATCTAAATAATCAATTTTTCCTGCCTCGATTATCAGGTTTTCAGTTTTGTCCTGATTCAGTCTGTTTTCTGTTTCCTGCCAAAGACGGCTTAGGGTCTGGGCATTAAGGCTGCCGCTGAGATAAACATAAGTCGTATTATCCTCTGAATTTTCAAAGGACCAGGAAGGGGAGTTGTCTGAATTTTGTAGTTCTTCTGAGACAGGCATTGGGAAATATTAATATAATAAGTTTGTTGTTACAAGAGTCATATGTTGATGGGGTTGAGAAAGGTTGTCGTAAATGTTCAGTGGGTTTTAAGGGCTTTGGTAATCTGATCAAAACTTATGGAATTTAAACATTCCTGATGGCAACTGGATTTTGATTTGCCATGCAAAGAGCAGGGTCGGCATTTGAGCCTGGTTTCCAGAACACAGTCATTTAATCCGGCTGGATAAAACCCCCACTCCTTTGATGTAGGCCCGAAAAGGCTGATCACTCTGGTTCCCACAGCAGAGGCTAAGTGCATAGGTCCGGAATCTCCTGTGATTAAAGCCTTGCAATGACTGAGGATTGCTCCGGTCTCTCTGATGGATGTTTTATTGGTCAGGTCTTTATTTTTTTCCGGAAATAAAGGCTGTTTGTCCTGACCGATTATCAGCCAGTCATATCCTTTATTTTCAAGAAATTTAATGAATTTCCGCCACTTGTCTTTATTCCATGTTTTGGCCGGGTGAGTAGCATATGGGTGGATGGCAATGCATTCAGGAATTGCGTCAATTGATTGTAATTTCTGAGCTGCCTGTTGGATTTCATCATTTTTGAGAAATATTTTCGGAGTTAGTTCAGCAGGGGATGGAATATTTCCGGGCAAGGCTTTTACATATCTCTGGGGGACATTTCTGCATAAAAGTTTTTGCTTGAAAGGACTTAATCCTGTTTTTGCGAATAACCTTCTGTACAGGCTCATTTTTGAATACGAATAAGTTTCGTTGGACCAGATACGGCGCAGCATGGCTGTTCTAAGGTTTACATGAAGATCAATCAGCGGGCTGGATGGATAGTTTTGTTTCAGGTAATGGCAGAATTTCCACCAGCTAAGGCCGTTAAGGTTTTTTTGAGTTACCGGGATTATACTCTTAACTCCGGGATGATTTTCAAAAATACAGGCAAAACTGTCTTTCGTAACAATATAAAATTGTATTCTGCCGGTCTTATTCCAGTAATCTATAACGCCAGTTGTCAGTAAAACGTCTCCAAAAGAGCTTAAACGGATAAGTACATGCGGTTCAGGCATCTATCTTTTTCCTTATGTGTTTTATTACTGTTTCCGGTGTAATATCCATCATGCACCTGTGATGTTTTTCCGGGCAGCTTCTATGTCCGTGCAGCCCGCAGGGCCTGCAGGAAAGATCTGATTCCAGTACAGTAGAGTTTTTTCCTCTGGGAAAAAATCCAAGTTTTTTTACAGTGGGTCCAAACAATGCAATCAAAGGAGTATTCTGAGTCCAGGCCAGGTGCATGGGGCCTGAATCATTTGTCAGATAACAATCCAGTTTTCCAAGGAAGGCTGCAAGCCGGGGGAGAGTCAATTTTCCTGCGAGATTTATGACATTGTCAGGTCTGTCTATGCCGGCCAGGATGCGATTGGTAACTTCTTCTTCTCCGGGTCCGGCAAAAACAAGAACTTTCAAGTCAGGTATCTGTCCGGCCATATTGATTATCCTGGTAAAATACTGTTCCGGCCACATTTTTGTGGGCCAGGTTGATCCTGGATGAATGCCCAGGGTTTTGCCAGGGATGCGTTTTTTCCAGAACTCATCTGCCTGTTCCAGATCTCTGCCAGGGAGAACTAACCGAGGCCAGTTCTGTGCAGCTGAAATTTGGAGGGGTTTTAATAATTCCAGCAGTCTCTCAATTTCATCCAGCTGGTAGAATTTTCTGTAGACTGTATGTTTGTAAACCAGTTTATTAAGCAGGGGATGACTGTACCCTATGCTTTGCGGGGAATTGTTTAAAAGGGCTGTTAACGTGCTTCTAAGGCTGGTATGGGGAGATATCCAGAGATCAAACTTTATCTTTTTAATCTTTGCTGCTGCCTTTAAAATTCCTGTAATACCCTTGTCCTGACCGTATTTGTCAAATTCATGAACATTATAACGTGAGTTTCCTGCAAATAAGGATTTAAGACCTTTTCTTACAAAAAAATGTATTTCTGACTCGGGATATTGCTCAGCAAGATTTTGCAGCAGGGGAAGAGTGAGTACTGCGTCACCAAGGAAAGCTGTCTGCCAGACACCAATCCGTTTAAAAGGCATTAGTTGCCTCATTTTTAATCCACTGCCAGGCAGAAAGCAGATTTGGAGCAGCTATAAGAGGCACAGGAAATTCAATCCGGGGTTCAAACCATTGAGATTCCTGTTCAGTAATTCCAAGTTCGGCAAGGGTTTTTCTGCCTTTACCGGTTAATACCAGGATTGAGGCATAAAAACCGCAGTTTGCGCCAAAGTCCAGGTCGGACTTTTTGTCTCCAACCATGATGGATTGTTCTGGGATCAGGCCGTGCTTTGCGCAGAGTTGTTTCCACATCCCTGTCCCGGGTTTGCGGCATGAGCATTGGTCTTTTGGCAGGTGAGGGCAGAATGCGGAATCCTGGATTTTTACCCCCTGATCAGTGAGCATTTTATCAAGGGTTTTTTCAACCTGGAAGTATTCCTGGTCAGAAAAGTATTTTCTGCCGATGCCGCTTTGGTTGGTGACAATGAATATTTTCCGGCCCTGCTGGCTCATTTCTTTCATAGCCTGCACAGCATCAGGAATAAGACGGATTTTTTCAGGGTCTTTCAGATAATGCATATCCTGAATAATTGTACCGTCCCGGTCTAAAAAAATATTTTTTATGCTCAATCTTGTTCCTTTTTCAAATGTTGTGGTGAGCAGTTATCTGATGTGAGTTCTTTAATCTTTATGCTTGCGGGGCGTCAATCCTTCTGATAAATCATAGAAGGATATGTGGGAGCTTATAATTGCCTTCTCTCTTGCGGTTATTATTTCAGCATTTTGTTCCATTGCTGAGGCCGCGCTCTACTCCGTTCCCTGGAGTTTTATTGAGAGATTAAGAAAGGAAAACCGCAAAAGCGGTAGTCTCCTTTATGCTTTACGCATCAAAATTGACCAGCCCATTGCTGCCATTCTTACTTTAAACACCATTGCCAATACTGCCGGAGCTGCTGTGGCAGGAGCTGCCGCAGCGAGTGTTTTCGGCGCCCAGAATCTTGTCTATTTCACCATTGTCTTTACTCTGACAATACTTATATTTTCAGAAATAATTCCCAAAACCCTGGGTGTTATCTACAGTAAGCCTTTGTCTGTTATGATTGCAGAGCCTCTGAAGTTCCTTGTAATTATTATGGGGCCAATTATTTTTGTCTGCCGCAGGATTGTCAGCCTTATTGAAAAAAGAAAACATGGTCCGGGAACATCTGAAGAAGATCTGCTGGCCATGATCAGCCTTACCCGGAAGTCGGGAATTATTAAGCCTTATGAGGAATTGTCCATACAGAATATCCTGTCTCTGAACAAAAAAATCGTCAAGGATATTATGACGCCGCGCATGGTTGTTTTTTCCCTGCCAGTACAGATGACCGTTCTCGGGGCCAGGGAGAGCAGGGCAGTTTGGCCTCACAGCAGGATACCGGTTTATGAAAATAATAATCCGGAAGATATTGTAGGGATTGTGTACAGACGCGAAATTCTGGAATGTCTGGCAAGTGATCAGGACGAGGTTACCTTAGAAGATCTGTTGAAGCCGGTTAATTTTGTTGTAGAGACCATGAGTCTTGACCGTCTATTAATTATGTTTCTTGAATCCAGGCTTCATCTTTTCATTGTCCTTGATGAATATGGAGGAATTGCCGGTCTTGTTACCTTGGAGGATGTTCTGGAAGAGATTCTTGGAAAAGAGATTGTTGATGAGACTGATGAAGTTGTTGATATGAGGGAGCTTGCCAGGCAGAGAAGGAAAAAACTGGTCAAGGACAAGGCCTGACTGATAGGGACTTTTTCAACACGCTGTTGGTATATTTGCTATTGAACAATAAGGCAAAAGTGATTAGTATTATCTACACAATTTGCCACGGAGCTTTATCTATATGACTCAGAAGAAAAATTCAAAATTTATGTATGTTGTTGCTTTTCTGCTTATATTTTCAGGAGTAGGTTATCTTATGGTAACCAGCATCTCCCAGAACAGCACATACTTTCTCGAAGTGTCTGAAGCTCTGGCCATGAGTCCGGACAATCTGGAACGGGCCAGGCTTTTTGGTACTGTTGGTGATAGCGATCTGCAAAGGGATGCTGATTCTCTTGGAGTTATATTCAACCTTCAGGATAAGGAAGACCGGGATAAGATTATCAGAGTCAGATATTCCGGGGCCATTCCTGACCTTTTTGCCCCCGGAGTTGAGGTTATTGTTGAAGGGGGAATAAATTCCAGCAGCAATACTTTTATTGCTTCGACCCTGATGACCAAGTGTGCCTCAAAATATGAATCTGGAGAAGCTTCTTCTTCAGGTGAACATCCTGAAAGTGTTCCCTATTCAGAGAATGCTTACTGATCATTGAGCCATGAACCAAGTTTTTGCGAAGGGCAGATCATGGTTTGATAGCGCTTTATCCAAGGATGGATTCATTTCCATCCTTTTTTTATTAATAAACAGATTTTAACGGACAGCAAAATGCAATATATTGGCTTTTTCCTACTATTAATCTCTCTTTTAATTTACGTGGTAATTGGTCTGAATTTTTACTGGGAAGTATTGAGGTCTTCCGGAAAAGAGACCTTAAGATCTGTTCCGTGGATGGAAAAGGCCCAGGTTTCGGCATTTATTCTTATAACCATGGCTTCATTGATCCTCTTGCAGGCCCTGTTAATGAGAGATTATTCCTTTTCGTACGTGTACCGCTACACGGATGATTTTCTCCCCGGTATTTACAGACTCTCCGCATTCTGGTCAGGGCAAAACGGATCTTTTTTATTCTGGCAGTGGATCATGGCCCTGATGGGATTTATTTTTCTTTTTTCCCCGGTCTACAAAGCTCTTTCTTCCAAGGTCAAAGGCTATTTCTGGGGATTTTTCTTTATTATTCAGGCTTTTTTCCTGCTTATGCTCACAGGTCCGAGCAACCCCTTTCTTATTATGGACCCTGCTCCGGTGTCAGGCCGTGGCCTTAATCCATTACTGCAGAATGTGGGCATGATATTTCATCCTCCCATGACTTTTCTGGGTTATGCAGGTTTTACAATACCTGCCTGTCTGGCCCTTGCCGGATGGATGGCGGGCGATCAAAGGTCCTGGCTTTTTCAGATTCGCAACTGGCTTCTTTTTGCCTGGGTAATGCTTACAGGAGGCGGAATACTTCTTGGGGGCTGGTGGGCTTATATGGAACTTGGCTGGGGTGGATACTGGGCCTGGGATCCTGTAGAAAACGCATCTCTTATCCCCTGGTTAGTGAGTACGGCGTTTATGCATACTGCAATGATCGGTAAGCAGAGAAATACCCTGCATAAGACCAATCTGGTTTTGATAAGCCTCAGTCTTATCACCTGCTTTTTTGCCACATTTCTTGTGCGCAGTAATGTTATTGATTCCCTGCATACCTTTGGAGGTACAGGGGTCGGTTTTCCTCTTGCTGTTTTGATCCTGGCATCCATTGTCCTGACCCTTTTTGTAGCCTTTACTGCAACTGGCAATAAGAGCGCTGTGGACAGTTTGTGGAGCAAGCAGGGGTTAATGATAGTGACTTCCTGGATTCTATTGGCATTGGCTGTAATTGTAGCCATGGGCACTATGTGGCCTGTGATATCAAAAATCTGGATGGATAGTCCCATAGGGCTTGGTCCGGATTTTTACAACAGGGTCTGTCTGCCCATATTTACACTCATGGCGGCTGTGATGTGTGTATGTCCATGGTATAACTGGAGAAGTGGCTTAAAAGATAGAAACAGTTTTATTCTTGTCTGTCTGGTATTTGTGTGTACCCTGATCGGTTTATGGGTAGGCGGGATAAGGCTTCCTTTGGCATTAATCGCTGCCGGGGCTGGAGTGGCGGGGATGTTTTCGCTGCTGCTGCACATTTTTCTTACTCCTCAGGTGAGAAGAAAAAGAGCGGGCTGGGGTGTATATCTGCTGCATTTCGGTATAGCAATGATAGTCCTGGGAGTAGCTTTTTCAGGTCCTTTTAATATATCATCAGAAAGAGTCATCCCCAAAGGGGAGCGAATAACCATAAATAATTATGACTTTCACTATATTGAATTTGAAGAGATAGTGACGCCTGGCATAGCAACTTATGAGGCCAGGATTGATGTTTATAAAGATGGCGAAAAAATCGGTCTGCTTACCCCGCAGCGCAAGCTTTACAGGAATTTTGATTCACCATACGCAGAGGTTTCTGTTATTCCATCCCTCGGTAATGAAATATACTCGACCATTCTGGCTTTTGATCAGGAACAGACTGTTACAGTCAAAATTAATATTACTCCCTTGGTAAACTGGATCTGGATTGGAAGCATAATTGTCTGTATATCAGCTTTTATGATTATGGGAAGGGTCAGGATCAGGAAGACTGAGGAAATGGATTCGTGACTTGTTGACCAAGATTATAACTGCCGGGCATGCTATCGATAAATGGTCTTTTATCCGGCGTTTTTCATCAACATTCATTCAGTTTTTTTAGGGTTATGACAGAAGCTGCAGAAAGTTTTTTTATCAGGCTGGAAAAGGTCTCTCATTTTTTTGACCAGCGTCTGATTTTTAAAGATGTTGATTTAAAAATCAAACCCGGGACGGTCACTCTTGTAGCCGGGCCTAACGGGGCTGGAAAGACAACATTAATGAAGATCATTTCAGGCTTGATAAGTCCTTCTATGGGCATGGTAAACATCAGTGTCAGTAAAGACAAAATAGCCTTCCTTGGACATCAGACTTTTATTTATTCAGGTCTCAGCGCCTTAGATAATCTTAAATTCTGGGCAGGCATTTATTCTATTGAATACAGTTCTCAGGATTTCATGGATCTTCTGAAAATGGTGGGTCTTAAAACTTTTGCTCTGGAAAAAGCAGGTAATTTCTCCAGGGGAATGTCCCAGCGGTTAAGCCTGTCCAGGGTGTTAATGCTTTCGCCTCTTCTTATGCTCTTAGATGAACCAGGCACAGGGCTTGACACTGATTCAAGAAAGCTATTGCGTGAAAATATCACCAGGAGTTCCCGGAACGGATCTGCAGTAGTATGGGTCAGCCATACATTGGAAGAAGATCTGGAGTTAAGTGACGAAGTAATTTTTCTTGAGAATAAAAAAGTATCTTTTTATGGGACAACAAGGGATTTTAAATCCCACAGTCAGGAAAAGTCTGTTGAAAATTAAGTTTCTGAACGTAATTTCAAAGGATATCAAACTTATCTTTTCCGATGGCTCGGGTATTATTCAGCCTGTGCTGCTGGGATTAATCCTGGTATTTGTTTTCAGTCTTTCTACGCCTGTGGGGGAGGAAGTTTCAGCACAGGCAGCAGCCTCAATTTTCTGGTTGTCTACAAGTTTTGCCCTGATTCTTGTTTTTAACACCCTGTACTCCATTGAGGAGGATAATCAAGCCAGGACCGGGCTTTTGCTTTCCCCAATGTCTTTGCAGTATATCTGGCTTGGCAAGGCTTTTACCGGGTTATTCCTTTTACTTTTGACTCAGGTGTTTTTTTTGCCGGCTATAATAGTTTTTCTGGGTCAGGAAAGTATTTCAGGTATCTGGGGTCTTTTGGGAACCATCATGCTTGTTGACTGGGGACTGGTAGCAGTGGGGTCCCTTTTGGGAGCAGTTTCACAGGGACATTCTGCCCGTGATTCTCTACTCAGCGTAGTTATATTCCCCTTGCTTATTCCCATTCTTCTGGCCGGCATCCGCATGAGTTCACATTTTTTGACTAACGGATCTGCAGATGACCTGGGAGCATGGGCAGGGATTGCCTTTTCATTCGGAGCAATTTTTACGGGAGCAGCTATTGTTCTTTTTCCTTTTGTATACAGTGAATATTAACTATTTTAAATAAATGAATAAATTGTCATCAACAAAATTAACAATCGCTATGTCAGCGGCTGGAGCAGCAGGCTTAATAATTGCCCAGTACTTTATCTGGGTATATGCGCCTGTTGAAGCGACCATGGGGCTTATGCAGAAAATATTTTATATTCATCTGCCCATGGCCTGGTGGGGTCTTATCTGTTTTTTTGCTGTCTTCTGTGCCAGTATTCTGTTTTTAATTACCAGGAAACCTGTTATGGACAGGCTGGCTCAGGCCTCTGTAGAACTTGGACTTATTTACAGCACTTTAGCCTTAGTTACAGGATCTATCTGGGCCAAATCTGCATGGAATACTTGGTGGACATGGGACCCGAGACTGTCTACAGCTTTGATCATGTGGTTTATCTACTCTGGATATCTTGTGCTCAGACAAGCCATTGAAAATCCGGTAAAGATGAGATTTATGGCAGCTGTACTGGGAATAATTGCTTTTTTGAATGTACCCCTTGTCTTTCTTTCAGCAAGGATGTGGAGAAGCATTCATCCGGCGGTTTTCGGGTCCAGTGGTGGAGGATTGGAACCGGAAATGATTGTAACGGTTTTTATCTGTATCGGGGCCTGGGGTTTTCTGACTGCCGGCATAATTTTACTTAGAACCAGTCAGTTGGGATTAAAAAGCAGGGTTAGAAACCTTTTTATATTTTAGTGTACTTTTAGAAAACAGGGAATGTTATGACATATCTGATAGCTGGAAATATTGCTGTATGGCTTGGCATAGGGGGATATCTGATTTATCTCGCAGGCGTACAGAAAAAACTTGATCTGAAAATAAGACAATTGGAGTTGAATTCTGATGAATAGCGGTTTTATTTCAATTAAAGCCATGCAAAAAATTGTGGCTGTTTTTGCCATGGCCTGTCTGTTGGGAATGTTTGCGGTATCCCTTGTTAACAGAGTGCAAAATCCAGGCATAACCGTTGAAAACAAAAGTGCTCCTGTTGCTCAGGAACAGCAGATGATGTCTGAAGTCAGTGCGCTCATGGCAGAGGTTGACCGCAACCCTGATAACGTGGAGGCGCTTACGGAACTGGCTCATATCTTTATGCTTATGGAAGCATGGGAAAGGTCTTTTGCCTTCTGGAAAAGAATACTATCCATTGAACCAGAGAACAGACTGGCACTTAATCAGGCAGGCTTTACTCTTTTTCAGCAGGAAAGATTTTCTGAAGCTGTAGAATATTTTGATAAAATTTTACAGCTTGAACCTGATAACTACCGCAGCCATTTTAATCTCGGTATTATTTTTAAGTATTATCTTCCTGACGAGGACAGGGCTACAGGTCATTTTCAAGCCATTCTTGAAATTGGACCTGATGATGAAGAACTTATTGAAAGGGTTAATGCTGAGCTGGAGAGCTTTTGATCAGTATTTGACAGTTTGTATGCCTTGCGGATATACTTAACTGTTTATGGCTTTTAATATAAAATGTACTTATCAGGCCTTTTTTAATCGTTTGGTAAAGTTAAAAGCTTTAGATTTATTGAAGATTTTTAAATAATATTAAGGAGGCCGTGATGGATAAAATTTGGGGACAAGGGTTGACCTTTGATGATGTTTTGCTCATGCCGGCCTATTCTGAAGTATTGCCTGACAAAGTTGATCTTTCAACAAAGCTTACTCAGGAAATATCTCTTAATGTTCCGTTGCTGAGTGCGGCCATGGATACTGTGACAGAAGCCAGGATGGCTATTTCAATGGCCAGGGTTGGCGGTGTCGGGGTTATTCATAAAAATATGAGCATTGCCAAGCAGCGCTTAGAAATTGAAAGAGTAAAAAAATCAGAAAGCGGGATGATTGTTGATCCCATCACGGTAAATCCTGATGACAGCGTGGATCATGTACTGGACCTCATGTCTAATTACAGGATTTCAGGGCTGCCTGTTGTAGATAAAAGCAAACTTGTGGGAATTGTAACTAATCGTGATGTTCGTTTTGTCCATGACATGACAACGAAGGTTCGCGAGGTTATGACCAGCAGAAACTTAGTTACAGTTTCAGTCGGCACTACTTTGATGGAGTCCAAGCAGATACTGCAGAAAAATAAAATAGAAAAGCTTCTTGTAGTTGAGCATGGCGATATCCTTAAAGGGCTTATAACCATCAAGGATATCGAGAAAATTAAAAAGTATCCCGATGCCTGTAAGGATGAAATGGGCAGGTTAAGGGTTGGAGCTGCTATTGGTGTGGGCTCAGATAAAGAAGAAAGAGTTGAAAATCTGCTCCAGGCCGGTGCAGATTTTATTGTTCTTGATTCAGCCCATGGGCACTCTAAAAATATAATTAACGCAGTTAGTATTATCAAATCAGCGTTTCCTTCCTGTCAGCTTGTTGCCGGAAATGTAGCTACCTATGAAGGCGCAAAGGCCCTGGTGGATGCAGGTGCTGATACCGTCAAGGTTGGAATTGGACCGGGATCCATCTGCACCACCCGCATTGTAGCCGGGGTCGGTGTTCCCCAGATTACAGCAATAATGGAAGCCACTAAGGCCTGCCGGGAAAAAGACAGGTGCGTTATTGCTGACGGAGGGGTTAAATTCTCAGGAGATATTGTAAAGGCAATTGTTGCAGGTGCTGATTCAGTAATGATGGGCAGCATGCTGGCCGGAACAGAGGAAAGTCCGGGTGAAACCATTTTATACCAGGGCAGGACTTATAAAATTTACCGGGGCATGGGGTCCATTGATGCCATGAAAGATGGAAGCAGTGACCGTTATTTTCAGGAGAAAAGCAATAAGCTTGTACCTGAAGGCATAGTTGGCCGGGTCCCTTTCAAGGGGCAGGCTGGAGAAACCATATATCAGCTTTTGGGAGGACTGCGTTCAGGCATGGGATATGTAGGATGTCCAGATATTAAAAATCTGCAGGAAAAGCCCAAATTTTTAAAGATGACTGCATCAGGATACAAGGAAAGCCATGTCCATGATGTAATTATTACCAAGGAAGCTCCCAATTACCGGATTGAAAACTATTAACCTCAGGGTTGCTTATATGCAGGTGCAAAGTAAAGTTATAATAATTGATTTCGGTTCCCAGTACACTCAGCTTATAGCGAGAAGAATCAGGGAAGCGGGGGTGTATTCAGAGATACATCCCTGTACCATTAATCTTAACGACCTTAAGGCCTTAGAGCCTTCAGCTCTGATTTTGTCAGGTGGTCCTTCCAGTGTAGGTTCAGATGATTCTCCTGGTATTGATCCGGGGATTTTTGAGCTTGGTCTTCCCATGCTGGGCATTTGTTATGGAATGCAGCTTATTGCCCATACTTTTCAAGGGGTTGTTGAACCGTCAATCAACCGGGAATACGGTCGTTCAACATTGACTTTTGCAGATAACTGTTCTTTGTGGGATGGTATTCAGGATAAGGAAGAGCTTACAGTATGGATGTCCCACGGGGATACAGTGCTCTCTCCCCCAGAAGGTTTTAAAGTGTTTGGCAGGACTCCTACGGTTGAGATTGCAGCCATGGGGAATGAAGAAAAGAAAATATACGCGGTTCAGTTTCATCCTGAGGTGGCCCACACTGAAGAAGGAGTCAGAATACTGCATAATTTTCTTTTCAAGATTGCAGATCTCAAACCTGACTGGTCCATGACCTCTTTTATTGAAAGCGCCATTGAGTCCATGCGGGAAACTATTGGTGATGAGCATGTGGTCTGCGGATTGAGCGGGGGCATAGACTCTACCGTTGTTGCTGTGCTTCTGCACAAGGCCATCGGCAAAAAACTTCATTGTATCCTGGTGGATAATGGAGTTCTGAGACACGGCGAGGGAGAAGAGGTTGTGGAGACCCTTGGCGAACATTTTGACCTGAACCTCAAGTATGTTCAGGCTCAGGACCGTTTTCTTTCCCGTTTAGACAAAGTTGAAGATCCTGAAGAAAAACGTAAAATTATTGGGCATACTTTTATCGAAGTTTTTGACGAGGAGGCCAATGCCATTCCCGGAGTTAAGTGGCTGGCTCAGGGTACTTTGTATCCTGATGTAATAGAAAGTGTCTCTTTCAAAGGCCCTTCAGCAGTTATTAAGAGCCACCATAATGTAGGCGGTTTGCCTGAGCATATGAATCTTAAGCTTGTGGAGCCGTTACGGGAACTTTTCAAGGATGAAGTAAGAAAGGTTGCTGTTGAGCTGGGAATCCCCGACATAATTGTCTGGAGGCATCCCTTTCCCGGTCCCGGCCTGGCCATAAGAATTATTGGCGAGGTTAATGCTGAGCGCCTTGAAATACTGCGTAAGGCAGATCGTATTGTGCAAAATGAACTTCATGCTTCTGACTGGTATAGAAAGGTCTGGCAGGGTTTTGCAGTTCTTCTTCCTCTTAAAACTGTGGGAGTAATGGGGGATGAACGAACCTATGAAAATGTTATTGCACTGAGGATTGTTGATAGTGTAGATGCCATGACTGCTGATTGGAGCAGGATCCCTTCCGAGGTCCTGGCCAGGATGTCCAACAGGATTATCAACGAAGTAAAAGGTGTCAACAGAGTCGTTTTTGATATTTCTTCCAAGCCTCCAAGTACTATTGAATGGGAATAAATAAATGTTTGGTATAGGTACAACAGAAATTCTTGTTATCCTTGTGGTTGCTCTTCTTGTTTTAGGACCAAAAAAACTACCGGAGATTGCCAGATCTCTTGGTAAAACCCTGGCTGAGTTCAGAAGGGTATCAACTGATGTCAAAAGAACCATAGAGATGGAAGTTGACCAGGAAGAAGAGACCCGGGCCAAAAAAAAGATCAAGAAAGAGATGGAATCCAAGGCCAGCAAGCCAAGTCCAGAAGCGGAAAAGCCTGAAACAGATTCCTATCCTGAGGCGCAGGATTCAGAAGAAGATGCCAAGTCTGAACCTGACAAAAAAAGTGATGGTTCCCAATGAGTTCCGAACAAGTAGAAAATCAGGAAGAAAATGAGCAGGGCATTCCTGATGCCATGACCTTTACTGAGCATCTTGAGGAGCTTAGAAAAAGACTTTTCAGGGTGGTTATAGCTGCTTTCGTAGGTTTTCTGGCCTGCTACGGATTCAAGGAATATCTATTTGATCTGTTAATGAGCCCTCTGGTTGAGGTGTTGCCTCCTAACAGCACCATGATCTTTACCTCACTTCCGGAAGCCTTTTTTACTTACCTCAAGGTGGCATTTGTTGCCGGTGTTTTTCTGGCAAGTCCATATATATTCTATCAGATATGGAGATTTGTCGGTCCAGGCCTGTATGACACTGAAAGAAAGTTTATAATTCCCATTGCTTTGTTTTCTGCGCTTTTTTTTGTTTCCGGAGCCCTTTTTGGATACTTTATAGTATTTCCCATAGGTTTTAAATTTTTCCTGGGCTTTGCCACGGATATGATCCAGCCCATGCCTACACTGCGTGAATATCTCAGTTTTTCCATAAAATTATTGTTTGCTTTCGGCCTGGCCTTTGAACTGCCTTTGTTTATTTTCTTTCTGGCCAGAATGGGAATTGTAAATTCTAAAGGTCTGAGAAAAAAAAGAAAGTACGCAATTCTTATGGCTTTTGTAGCTTCCGCTCTTCTTACTCCTCCGGATATTGTCAGCCAGGTCCTCATGTCAGGACCTCTGGTTATTCTTTATGAACTGGGAATTCTTGTGGCCTATCTCTGGGGAAAAGAGCGCAAGGACAGACCGGCTAAAAAGAAGAAGGGCAAAGGTGATTCAGATGAGGAAGGCGATCAGGTAGAAGATGAGACAAAAGAGACTTAGCAGTCTGTTGAAAAT
>JBHEPK010000001.1:46146-51535 GCA_046260325.1 Desulfonatronovibrio sp. | reverse complement strand
ACCTGGCTCAAGGCGGTTGATAAGGTAAACCTTGATCTTAAAACAGGCGAAACAACGGGGCTTGTGGGTGAATCCGGGTGCGGCAAGTCAACCCTTGGAAAAATTGCCTGCGGCCTTGAAAAGCCAAGCCAGGGAACAGTTGTTCTGGATGGCGAGAAAGCAGGATCATCTTCAGATCTGCTCAAAAGCAGAAAAATTCAGATGGTATTTCAGGATCCTTTTTCATCTCTGAATCCAAGACAGAAAGTAGAAAACATTATTTCAGAACCTCTGAAAATTCATAAAGCTGGATCAAGGGCTGATATTCGCCATAAAGTCATTGAACTGCTGAATAAAGTCGGTCTGTCTCAAAGCCATATGTCAAGGTACGCCCATGAATTCAGCGGTGGCCAGAGACAAAGAATCGCCATTGCCAGGGCAATTGCCTTAGACCCGGACATGGTTATCTGCGATGAACCTGTTTCAGCTCTTGATGTTTCTGTTCAGGCCCAGATACTTAAGCTTTTAAAAACACTTCAGAAAGACTTGAACCTTTCCTACATGTTTATCTCCCATGATCTTTCTGTAGTTAAATACCTGTGCTCCAGGGTTGCTGTAATGTATTTTGGACAACTGATGGAGACAGCAGATAAAAACGATCTTTATAGCAACCCCTGTCATCCTTATACCAAGGCCCTGCTTGCTTCAATT
The DNA here is from genome assembly GCA_046260325.1 of Desulfonatronovibrio sp. GTDB lineage: Bacteria > Desulfobacterota > Desulfovibrionia > Desulfovibrionales > Desulfonatronovibrionaceae > Desulfonatronovibrio. The sequence continues at coordinate 50,845 of JBHEPK010000001.1, read as the reverse complement.
CCCATTCCAGATCCTGAAATAAAAAGCAGATCCCTGATAACAAGGTCAGAACCTCCCAACCCTCTTGATCCTCCGCAAGGCTGTTATTTTCACCCCAGATGCCCTGAAAAAATGGATATCTGTGGTCATAAAAAACCGGGATGGACCAAAATATCATCAGAACAATCAGTAAGGTGTTTTTTATATGAATAAACCAGAAATTCTGGCCCCGGCAGGCAATAAACTTTCGTTTCTCGCTGCACTGGCTTCAGGTGCTGACGCTGTATATTGCGGATTGAAACATTTTTCAGCCCGCATGGAAGCCGACAACTTTTCCATTTCAGAACTCTGCAGCCTGACTGAATTGGCCAGATCAAAAAACTGCAAGGTGTACATTGCTTTAAATACCCTGATTAAGCCTGATGAACCTGACAAAGTCGGCAGGCTTCTCCATAGACTCAATCAGCAGGTAAATCCTGACGCTATAATCTTTTCTGATCCAGGCATGATTGATATTGCCCGCCAGGTTGAAATTACCAGTGAACTCCATTTGTCAACCCTTGGAAATTTTCATTCAGTATCAGGATTGAGACATCTAAAAAAGCTCGGTGTTTCAAGGGTTGTCCTGCCAAGAGAACTGAATATTGATGAGATCAGGCAAATTGCCCAGCCGGAACTCCTTGATCTGGAAATATTTGTTCACGGAGCTCTTTGTTACGGAATTTCAGGTCGTTGCTACTGGAGCAGTTTCCTTGGAGGCAAAAGCGGTCTCAGGGGCAGATGTGTTCAGCCCTGCAGGCGTATATATTCATACAAAGGTTCCAGGGGAACTTACTTTTCATGTCAGGATCTGGGGCTCGATATACTATCCAAAACACTTATGGGAATTCCGGGATTACGGGCCTGGAAAATCGAGGGACGCAAAAAAGGGCCTCATTATGTCTTTTATACCTCAAAGGCCTACCAGATCTTACGCGATAACCCCGACAGCACAAAGGCCAAAAAAGAGGCAGTGGAACTGCTCAACCTGGCCCTTGGTCGAAAATTTACTCATTATAATTTTCTTCCCCAAAGGCCATTTATTCCCATTGATCCCAAAAATGAACCAGCCTCTGGCAGATTTTCTGGAAAAACCAAAGGCGGACAAAAGGATATCTTTATTACTCCCTGGTATCCTCTTATCCCGGGGGATCTTTTGAGGATAGGTTATGAAGGAGATCCAGGGCATAAGGTAATCAAAATCAGAAAACCAGTTCCTGCAAAAGGGAAATTCAATCTTCCACCCGGCTGCAGACATGGGCTGCCTGTCTTTCTCATTGACCGACAGGAAAAAGAGCTCATGGACATGATAAAAACTCTGGAGAAAAAGATTCCTGCTTCGGGCAAACATACGCAAAAGAGTTCATTTTCCTATAAGCAGGCTGCTTCAATAAAAAAGCAGCTTAAGCCTGCTTCTCTTGATGTGTATCGCTATCCCCCCAAGATTAAAAATCCCATTGGGCTGCAGCTTAGTTTATCCCCTATCATCCGTCCCAAGCTTGGTCCTTTTAAAAGCAATTGGTATTTTCTGCCCCCTGTTATCTGGCCGGGAGTTGAGGAGAAATGGAAGGAACTCATCACCTATCTTCAGGATAAAGGCGCTGCCAATTTTGTTCTGGGATCTCCATGGCAGATGGGTTTGTTCAATCAATCAAAAAAACTTAATCTCTGGGCTGGTCCATTTTGTAATGCAACCAACCAGGCTCATATAAATATTCTCAAAGAAATGGGGATCAAGGGAACAATCCTCAGCCCGGAATTATCAAGGCAGGACTTTCTAACCCTGGCCGGTTCATCATGTCTGCCCCTGGGAATAATAATCAAAGGTCTGTGGCCTGTTTGCGTATCAAGAACTTTTGCCAGCCAGGCCAGGCCCATAGCTGTTTTTGAAAGCCCTAAAAAAGAAATATTCTGGACCAGTCAACATGATGAAAATTATTACACATTCCCTAACTGGGAAATTAACCTTACAGAACATGAAAAAGAACTTGCCAATGCTGGTTTTTCCCTGTTTCTGAACATGAAAGAACCATTGCCCAAAAAAATGGAGCTAAAAAAACGCCCGGGTCTATGGAACTGGGACCAGGAGTTGTTGTAAGCAGGATATTCATTCCAAAGGATACAGGTTGCCGTATTCTGCTACCCAATAAGCTCTGAGGCATTGACAAGAATAGTTTTACAAACAGTGGTATTTTGGATATTATTTAATGTCTTTTGTTGTATTGTTTTATTTTTGACCTTTAACCCTCTCTATCTATTAACTTTTTGTTATGAACAGACTTAGTTGCAGTCATAGCATATTATTAAGTTATAATTTTTTACATTTACTATGGAGCACAAAAAGAAATGAACACAAAAAAAGAACTTAAGATCTGGTCAGTCATTTTTTCCTTAATAATTTTTCTTTTAATTGCTGGATGCTCTTCATCAGATGACCCTGAGAAGGTTGAAACAGAAACAGATACAGATACAGAAAGCACATTCAACCTTTCCATGGCAACATTCTGGCCTTCAACAGCTTTTCAGGTCTCTCAGATGCATCAGATCTGGATTGATGAAGTTGAAAAAAGGACCGAAGGAAGGGTAAAAATCACCCTTCACCCGGGAGAAGTTCTTCTTGGAGCCAGAGAAATATTCACTGGTGTTTCTAATGGTGTGGCGGATATTGGAACAACTTGCCCCTCATATACACCCGGCATGTTCCCCCTCACCGAAGCCTTTGAACTTCCAGGATATTTAAATGCCAATGCAACTTCAGCCTCTGCTACTGCCAATGAAGGATATAAAGAAATAAAGAATGAACTGGGTATAGATGAGTTCAGCGATGTTAAGGTCCTTTTTTTGTGGGCTACCGGACCGGGTAATATCATGTCCCAAAAACCTGTCAGGACTCTGGAAGATATGGGTGGAATGGAAATTCGCGCGGTAGGAGGTACGGTTCCCTCCATTGAAAGTCTTGGAGCAACCACTCACGCTATGCCCATGTCTGAGTCCTACCTGGCCCTTGACCAGGGTCTGGTTAATGGAATTCTGGCCCCTAACGAAACCCTCAAAGCCTTCAGACTTGCTGAAGTTATTGATTATGTTACCAACACTCCTTTCTTATATAATGTTGTGTTTATGAAGATCATGAACAAAGACACATGGAACTCTCTGCCTGCTGATATTCAGGAAATATTTGAAGAAATGAATGAAGAATTCGTTATCCAGTACGCCCAGATGATGGATGAATTTTCTGAAGACATCCTTGATCAGGCTGTAGAGGAGCAGGGAATAGAAGTTATTGAACTCTCAGATGAGGAAAGACTCAGATGGATTTCCAGAGTGGAACCTGTAGTCCAGAACTGGATTTCCAAAAGAGAGGAACAGGGGCATCCTGCATCCAGAGTTGTGGAGATTGCCAAAGACTTAGATAAAGAATTTTCTGAAAAATACTAATTTTATCTGAAACATTTACACATTCCCCGGCCAGGCGATCATGTCACCTGACCGGGGAATTCTTTTGAGGATTTCTTAGTGACGATTCTGGAAAAGACAATCTACACATTGTCAAAAAAAACCTCCCAGATTGCCCAGTTTGCCCTCGTTCTGGTTATGCTGGTTATAGTTTCCAATATCCTTTTGCGTATATGGTGGAAGCCTTTGCCCGGCAGCTATGAATTGGTAGAAATTCTCGGGGCTGTCATTTTATCCATGGGTATTGCTTACTGCGCTGTAACCAGGGGCCATGTTACAGTAAGTCTTCTGGTGGATAAGCTTTCCATCAAAAACCAGGCTGTAGTTGATCTTATAACCAGCCTGATCTCCCTTGTATTTATTGCGAGCATATCCTGGGGAATATTCAAATATGGAAATATGATACATACAAGGGGGCTGGAAACATCGACCCTGGCTATACCTTTACATCCGGTTTATTATCTGGTTGCAGCCGGATTTGCCATGTTATCCCTTACCGCCCTGCTTGACGTGATTAAATCCCTCTCTACCCTGCTCAAAAAAAGGAAAATCAATTGACTCCCCTTCAAATTGGCTGTCTGGCAATTATTTTTGTTTTTATATTGATAATTGCACGTATGCCTGTGGCATATGTAATGCTGATAGTCGGTGTTGCAGGATATTCACTTCTCATATCTCCTGAAGCAGCATTATCCATTGCAGCCTCATCCATCTACAGTACCTTTGCTTCCTATTCACTTATTGTAGTGCCTCTTTTCGTTTGGATGGGATATATTGCCTACCATGCTGGAATCAGCAGGCGCATCTATGATGCTGCCTACAAGGTTATAGGCAGCCTGCCTGGAGGACTGGCCCTGGCAACCATAGCGGCCAGCGCGGCATTCGGGGCCATCTGCGGGTCCACCACAGCCACTGCCGCCACCATGAGCGCAGTGGCTGTCCCTGAAATGAAACGTTATAAATATTCAAGATCATTAGCAACATCTGTTGTGGCTTCATCTGCTATCCTCGGAGTAATGATCCCGCCCAGCGTGATCTTTATACTGTATGGAATAGCCACAGGAGAGTCCATTGCTCATCTTTTTCTGGCAGGTATCTTTCCGGGCATTTTGCTTATGGTTCTTTTCATGCTGGTTACGATTATCATGGTTATTAGAAATCCTGAACTTGCCCCCATAGGAAAAAAAGTAAAATTCGGGGAAAAAGTAAAAGCCGTGCTTAATGG
>JBHEPK010000001.1:40988-46136 GCA_046260325.1 Desulfonatronovibrio sp. | reverse complement strand
TAATAATTTTCCTTGCGGTAATCGGCGGGCTGTTCCTGGGCTATTTTACCCCGACAGAAGCTGGAGGGGTGGGTGCTGCAGCTACCCTGACTGTAGCTTTTGTCAGAAGACAGCTTTCCTGGCAAGGCTTCCTTGACTCCCTTCGAGATTCCATACGCATATCTTCCATGATCATGTTTCTGGTGGCTGCTGCCACTGTTTTCGGAAGATTCCTCGCTGTAACCAATATACCCATGACTATGGCCATGTGGGCAGCGGATCTTCCCATTCATCCCATTGCTGTTCTCGCAGTAATTCTTTTTATATATCTTGTGCTTGGCTGCTTTATTGATGCCCTGGCCCTGATACTGCTGACCATCCCTATTTTCTATCCAGTGGCTGTTCAGCTGGGATTTGATCCCATATGGTTTGGAGTGGTCATTGTGCTTGTAGTTGGTATGGGGGTCATCACACCACCAGTGGGAGCCAATGTTTATGTTGTGGCGGGAATTGTCAAAGATACTCCTGTTACGACCATATTTCGGGGATCATGGCCCTACCTTCTTACTATTCTCCTCTGCATTGCAATCCTGACCCTTTTTCCTCAGATCGCATTGTTCCTTCCCGGTTTTTTCAGAGGTTAACAGGCTGCCCCAAATCTCCCAATTGCTGCGTCACTGCAAGTTGAGCTCAACGTTCAAAGTTCAGTGTTCAACGTTAAAAAATAAGAAAAAGAAATTGATTCCGGCCGCTTGGAATTTTTGAACAGCCTGTCTAATAATGACTTTTTCAACACGTTGTTAATCTTTTCAGGATAAAAACTAATTCAGAGAATTTGCATCTATGGGTATTATTACAAGCTGACCATTGTGGGTGATTATTTCCACTTCTACATCATAAACATCCTTGACTGTGTCCGCATTCAATTCCTGACAGCTCCCATGATGAAAGATTTTTCCTTCTTTGAGAAACAAAAACTTATCAGTAAACCGAAAAGCCATATTCAGGTCATGCATGGTCATTACAGCTGCAATACTATGCTCCTTGACCACATGTTTTATGGTATGCATGATTTCCAATTGATTTTTCAAGTCAAGGCTGCTGGTGGGTTCATCCAAGAGAATTACTGTGGGTTCCTGGACTAAGGCTCTTGCTATGCATACTTTCTGAAGTTCACCCCCGCTCATTTGGTCAATGTGGCGCAAAGCAAGGTGATTCAGCCCCATATTCCTGATGGCAGAGTCTACAATTTTAAGGTCATTTTCAGTAACTTTCCAGCGAAGATATGGTTTTCTTCCCAGTAAAATGGCATCAAATGCTGTCATCCTTCCGGCTTCACTCTTCTGAGCAACGTATCCCAGACGTTTGGCAATTTCACCTGAGCTCATGCGGAAGACATCTGCATCCTCTACCATTACTGCGCCTTTATTGGGAGTAAGGATTCGGTTAATGCATTTTAAAAGGGTGGTTTTTCCTACTCCATTGGGACCTAAGATGGTCAAAATATCGCCCGGTTCAACTGAAAAATTTAAATCCTTTAGAACCAGAGATTTATCATATCCAATGCAAAGATCTTTTACTGACAGGATCATTTAATTCTCCTGCGCATAAGCAGATAAAGAAATGCAGGTGCTCCAAGAAAAGCCGTTAATATGGAAACTGGCAATACATGAGGAGCTAAGACAAGACGGGCCACAGTATCTGAGGCCAAAAGCAGAACACCGCCTGTCAGGCAACTGGCCGGCATGAGAAACCTATGATCATCCCCTATCACCCTGCGAACAATATGAGGACAGACAAGTCCCACAAAACCGATGATACCCAGAAAAGAAACAACAGTGGCTGTCACTAATGAAGCCACAATCATGCCCGCCATTCTCACTGTTTCAACACTGACTCCCAGCCCCCTTGCCGTCTCATCTCCTGCATCTATGGCATTGTAGTTCCATCTGTTATAAATAAAAAACAGCACAGCGAGGACCACAACAATCCCCATTATCCTTATTTCACCCCAGCCTGCCCTGGCCACGTCACCAAAGGTCCAGAAGACCATTGCTGCCAGTTGAACATCATCTGCAAAATATTGCAGAAACATAGTGCCCGCCCCAAAAAGCGATCCCAGTGCAACTCCACTCAAAACCATTACTTCTGGGGTTGCCCCTCTAAGCCTGGCAATGGCTACAATAACCATAGATGCCAGCATACAGAAAAAAAAGGCGATAATCGTGGTAATATAAGGACTGTCAATGGTTACTGCTCCCACCTGGGAACTTTGCATGACTCCGCTGCCTAAGATCATCACGGAAAAAGCAGCTCCAAAAGCACCTGCCTGAGAAATACCAAGGGTAAAGGGAGAACCCAGAGGATTGCGCAGGATAGACTGCATGGCAGCCCCGGCTGCGGCAAGTCCTGCCCCGGATATAAATGCGGATAGAGCATGGGGAAGCCGAATATCCATAACAATTATCTCAAATCTTGCATCCTGGGACTGACCCAGAATAGCCTTAATTACATCAACTGCAGGTATCTTTACTGCTCCAAGGGAAATGGATAGAACAAAGAAAAATAATGTAAGTCCTGACATTAAAAGTAAAAAAAACATCTTACGACCAATATAAGAACTATACTCTAATGGAATTCGACCATCATCAAAATGTGACATTGATATTCTCTATATTTTCTGTATCTGTACTAAATGGATCTGGTCCAGAGATTCAGGCATTGGAATCCAAAACCTGAAGATAGTTATAACAGCTACGAAATAATGTCAAAAATAAAATAAAAATTCAATATAAGTAACACGCCAAGCTATGTTTATGCCACCCTCTTCAACATACTGCCAGGTTTTCAGCCACAAAAAAATTTACAGGGAGCAGGCTTGTATATGCGCACAGCTCCCTGTAAATTTATAGAGAAGTAAATCGTCGGCTGACAGTCAAATTTTAGTAAAGCTACTTATTGAGCTCCCTGATAATTTTATTTAAAGCAGATTCAGCCTGGTCAACAGGAATCTGACATGTTCCAACCCGTTTATGTCCACCTCCGCCGTACTTAAGCATAAGTGAACCAATATCAGCAGTAGCATCCTTCTTAAGAATGCTGTAACCACAGGTTATGACCACATTTTGTTTTTTCAATCCCCATATCACCTGCAGTGAAACATTCTGTTCAGGAAAAAGAGAGTAAAGTAAAAATCGATTGCCTGTATAGATCTCGTCCTGATTTCTCAGATCAAGAACCACAACATTTCCTTCAACCCTGCAGTTCTGAAGCAGCATTTTCTTAAATTTTTCGTTTTGCTCGAAATAACGGACCGTACGTTCCTTAACATCAGGTATATCTAAGATTTCATCAGCTGATTTATGTCTGCAATAATCAATCATGTCTTCCATGAGGGCATAATTGCTGATGCGGTAGTCCTTGTAACGTCCAAGTCCTGTGCGAGGATCCATGACAAATGAAATAAGAACCCACCCCTTGGGATCAAGAATTTCTTCCTTGGTGAAACTTGCTGAATCCGCCTTATCCACTGCATTTACCAGATCATCAAGGTGTGAGTTCTTAAACTTGTCAAAACCGCCATAGTAATCATAAATAACTTTTGCGGCACTCAGGGCGCTGCTGTCGCTCTTTCCTTTGAATTCTTTTATTTTCAGCCTTTCATCTTCGCTGGAGTGATGGTCAAACCACATACCGCACCCTTCTACATAAGGGATATTAGCCAGGACATCATTTTCATTTACTTCAACAATTCCATCCTGAACATCCTTGGGATGAACAAAGCGAATTTCACTATCAATTACCCCCGCTTCTTTCAAAACTGCGGCACATCCCAAACCATCAAAATCTGAACGGGTTACAAGTCTCATAACTCGCCTCCATATTAAAAATTATTATTCACTTTTCAGGCCTGGCTTTTCTTTCTGTAAATCTTCACTTTCGTTGGTCTCATCATCCTGCTCAGCTTCCCGAACAACATCAATGGAAGCTTCACGTTCTGAGGTATAATTAATCTCCGGCCTTTCAGCGGGTTCTACTGGCTCAACATCCTTGACAGAGGATTCTGTGCTTTCTGATTCTTTAAGCATACGCATGGGCGGAGCTGTTCCATCTTTTTCCACGCCAAAATAGATTGTCTGATGAGGAAATGGTATCTCAATTCCCCGTTCATCAAAAACGCGCTTCATACGTTCCAGAAAAGCCCTGCGTACTGAAAATTGACGACCAGGAAGGGTTTTCATTCTGACCCTTATCTCAACAGCAGAGTCTGCCAGGTTGTTAAGACCAAAAATTTCAAGTTCACCAATAATGTCAGGTCCCCAGACTTTATCATCTCTCAGTTCTGCTGCCACATCCTGAAGGGCCATAATGACTTCTCCATAATCTTCTCTATAAGCTACTCCAGCATCCACAAGTGCAAATCCGTAATCCCTGTTATAATTTTTAATACTGGTTACATCACCAAAAGGTATTACAGATACGGCACCGGAAAGATCACGAAAAGTGACAGTACGAACTGTAAGGTGCTCGACTGTTCCGGAATGACCACCAGCCTCTACCCAATCACCCACAGCCATGGAATCTTCCATAAGGATAAAAGCACCCGTTATCACATCCCGCACTAAGGCCTGAGATCCAAATCCTACAGCCAGACCAATAACACCGGCACCAGCAAGAAGAGGGGCAATGTTAATTCCCATATGGGAAAGAACACTCATTCCAGCCACAAGAATAATGGCAATACGCAGGATATTGCTCATCAGAGGCAGCAGGGTTAAGACTCTGGTGTTGGCTTTTTTACTGGAGGAACCCAGCCTTTCCCTGTTGAGATAGTTCTCAATTTTAATGCTGGCCACTTCCCACACAAGAAGTGCTGCTCCAATAATTAGAAAAATAACAAGCAGATTGGAGAGAATCGAGCTCCCCTGTGGTGATAAAACCCAATTTATGGTTCCAAGACCCCATGCCTGGAGTATGGAAAAGGCTGCCACTACATAGATGATTCCCATAACACTATGTTTGATCAATGGTAAATATCTATTGGCTCGAGCTTCGAGTTCTGGATGATCTTTTTTCAGTTCATCACTTATTTTAAAAAGATATTCCAGACCGCGTCTGCTCAGTTTAATCAGAAAAACAGTAATCCCAATCACAATCCCTGTCATGACA
>JBHEPK010000001.1:40091-40766 GCA_046260325.1 Desulfonatronovibrio sp. | reverse complement strand
ACATTATAGCAACTACATGCCAGAAATCAGCTAAGTGCCTGCGCAGGGAACTAAAGGAATTCATTCTGCGTGAAAATGATTCTTCGGGATCACCCTGCCCTTGAGCAAATTGAGTCCCTTCGCCCATGAGCCATGCAGCAACATCCTTACGATTCTGCAGGATAAGGACAATAATCATCAAGGCAATGATCAGGCCCAGGAGTTTTAACAGGAAAAAATACAGTGAACCAGGAAGACCCAGAATCAACGCGGCTTCAAGAATAAAAAAACTATAAACACCTGTTCTTGCGACTCTTCTAATCCATATATAAAGATACTGCACTGACTCAGTATCCAGGGGCAAAAATCTTAAGGAAGGGGCATTAGGCAACAGAAGAAGACGGGCAAAACTTAGAATCAGTCTGACAAGAACATTGGCATTGATGATGGTCAATGCAATAAGTTGGGTCACCTGCCTGGGATCAAGAAGGGGCAGAAGTCCGTAAGCTGCTGCGGCAAATGCAGCAATGGGAATGATCTCCAGAAGAGTGATTCCAATCCTGAGTAAAGCTCTTACCCCTTTGCTGTAGACTTCCTGGTCTTCAAGGGATTTTCTGACTCTGCCAAGAATTCGAAAGGCAATCATTTGAGCCAATAGTCCGGCTATAAGAACAAGAAAAACCTTGCCAGCCATCT
>JBHEPK010000001.1:8932-40081 GCA_046260325.1 Desulfonatronovibrio sp. | reverse complement strand
GGACTTGAGGACTTCAACATCCTGGGCTTGCTCAAACAGATCCATTGCCAATCCCGGAACCTGAAGCAAACTTGCTCCTGCTTCTTTCAATGCCTCATTGGCAATCTGCATGTATCCAGAAACCATAGACAGCATCTGACCCAGTATACCTCTGGACTCAAAATCAGCTTCCTGTTCAGCTGTCTCGCTGACATGCAATAATGCCCTTAAGTCCTCTTTAAGACTATCTAACTTTTGTGGATCTTCAAGATCTTGAAGCAACTTTTCAATGCTGTTTTGGGATATTTCCGCTGTTCCCCCAGCCTGGCTTTCCTGGGCATCAATAATTCCAGGCTGCGCAAATAAAAGAAACAAACCAAGGGTAAAAGAAATGATTAAACCTGAGCGCATTGTAATAAAAGGCATACACTCTCCTCTTAAGTATTTATAATTATGATTAACAGCCTGATAAAATACAACTATCTAATTTCCATCCGGAAAGTCTTTCTTTCAGGATGTTTGAAATACCTGTTTTCTTTCCGGAAGCTATTTATAGTCATGTTTCATCGACTATAAGGTCAGAAATCGTATCCAGTTCTTATTCTAAATCAAGTGTTAATGTATTTGTTCACGAATTTTTCTCTGCCTGTCTTGATAGATGAGCCTGCCTTATGGTTTCTGTAAGATCTTTGATCTCCACAGGTTTTCTAAGGCAGGCAAAAGCCCCTATACGGGTACAGGTTTCAAATTCTTTTTCCTGCCCTCCTCCAGAAAGGATTATCACAGGCAGGTCAGGATGGTTTCTTTTTATATAATGAAGTACTTCAACCCCATCTATTCCCGGAAGCTTAAGGTCCAAGATCACCACCTCAGGCTCATCTTCATCAATAAGCTCAAGAGCTTCCTCTCCGTTATACACAGCGGCCGTACCCATCTCCTGCATTTGCAAACGCTCTGACAATGACTTGGCAAACCGTTTTTCATTATCCACAAGAAGAACCTTGGCAGGAGTTTCAGAATCATAAGGACGATAGACATCTGTCTGGAACATATCTGGGCCGGAATGTATTTCAAAATCCATATTTTCGGCAACATTAGATAAAATGGATGCAAGTTCATCTTCAAGGCGCTCAGGCCGCATAATATTCTTATCTAAGCGAACAAAAAGTTTATCGTCTTTTATTTTGGCCCTTACAAACCATCCTTTCAAAGCCAGCTCAGCTTCAATATCTGCATTGAATGCAAAATCCTCTGCAGCCTGAATAGAATCACGAGTAGGTAGAGTGACAGCTTTTTTAGCAAAATTTCTGGCAAGCTCTACAGCTTCCTCAACAGAAATCTTTTCCATGGATATTAAGATATCGTATAATGATGATTCCCAGGGGCCCTGGTGAACCACATACTCAGTCCAGCGGTATCGACTTGAATCTTCCTGGGCAATTAGTTTTTTGAGTCCCTCTATAGAAAGACTGTGCTGCTTGGAAGCTATTTCCAACCTGTAATCCATCTCAGCCATAAGGCATACTTTCAGAACATGGGTCAGGGACTTGGGAACAAGAAAACCTCCAAACCCCTGGAACACGAGATCCTGCTTCAAAAAAATGGAAGCCAGAGCCGCCTTGTAACAGGCAACGCAGCGCTCTTTATCTCTGGTAAAAGCGTTAAATACTGATCGCTTGTCAAAAAGCGCTTTATAAAACTTATCCTCAGGAATACCATATGTAGATGAAGCCGTGGAAATAATCTGTTTATCAGTGACAAGCTCGAGCCCCATCTTTTCAGAGAGATTCTTAACCACTTTTTCTTCATTACAGTAGGGAACACTGAAAACTGTAATTATTGGCATGAGTTTTTCCTTTGCTGCTTTATCAAAACGTGACTTATCGCTATTTCTTGATTATCAGTCCCAAAAAATAATTTTAGTATCTGTTCACCACATTTTTCTGTTTTTCGGTAAAGGCTTTCCTCACAGCATTGTGAACAATTACTAATTTTAAAACAATAGATTCAGCATAATAAGAGATACCACAAGGAATAAAATTGTCATAACACTTCCAGCTCTCATAAAATCCGCATTCCTGTATCCCCCAGGTCCCATGATCAGGGCGTTCACCTGATGAGTGGGAATGAGAAATGAATTGGAAGTGCTGATGGCTACCGTCAGAGCAAACATTGCAGGGTCAGCACCTGAAAGTACAGCCATGTTCACAGCAAGGGGAACCAACAAAACCGTTGCTCCCACGTTGGACATGAGCAGAGTGAATATAGTGGCCAATACAGCCACTGCAACCTGTAAAACCCATACTGGAACATCACCGAGAATATTTATGGTTTGAACAGCAATCCAGGCAGCAGTTCCTGTAGACTCCATGGCCAGTCCCAAAGGTATAAGGCTGGCCAGAAGAAAAACAGATTGCCAGCTCACGGACTTATATGCTTCGTCCATGGTCAAAACCCCGGCAACAATCATGGCTATGGCTCCAGACATGAGCGATACTGAAAGACGCAGGTCACTGAATATGACCAGAGCAAAGGTAATCACAGAAATAATCACAGCATGGGGAAGCTTTTCATGCAGGATAACCTCGTGAGGAAAATCAGATGAAACTACCACAAAGTCCTGATTTTTCTCCAGCGCGACCATATCTTCCCACAAACTGTGCAACACTAAAGTATCACCGGCCTGCAGAGGAAGATCACGCAAATTTCCCCGGATAACCTGACCTCCCCTGTTCACTGCAAGCACGCTTGTACCGTATGTTTTGCGCATGCGAATATCCTGGAGAGACTTGTCAATCATATGCGAACGAGGCGGGATTACGACCTCGGATATCCCTGCAGTAGCTGCGGAAAGGACTTCGGCAAAGTGTCTCAAAACTCCATAACACTCAAGCTCCAGACCTTCACATACATCCTGGATATCTTCCCGATTGCCCAGTAAAGCCAGGACTGCTCCTGACTCAATCTCAATATCGTGCGCAGGGGAAATTCGCATGTCATTGTTCTGGTAGAGGCCGATTACAGCAATCCTGTGTTTGAAAAGCTCTTCAGTTTCAGCAACAGTCTTGCCTTTTAATGGACTGTCATATTGAACATGAATTTCAAATATATCTCCCCTGAAACCATAAAGTTTCCTGAAGTATTCAACAGTTGAAACCTCCTGGTCACTGGAGCCTTTTTTAACAGGCAGGACATAAGGACCGAAAAGGGTAAAATACACCACACCTGAAAAAATCAAAGCCAGCCCCACAGGCGTAACTGAAAACATGCCAAATCCAGCCATAGGCTCAACATCATCAGGAAGCATTGCATTGGAAGTGGCTATAAGATCATTAAGGAGTATCAAAGGACTGGAACCAATGAGGGTCAATGTTCCTCCGAGGATGGCACAAAACCCCATGGGCATGAGCAGCCTGGACATGGATAGACCGGCACGCATGGATATACGTTTGATAACAGACATGAAAAGGGCTGCTGCCCCTACATTCTGCATAAGACCTGAAATAATGCCTACTGTCCCGGAAATTATGGGAACAATCCGCTTTTCCGTTGTACCGCCAAAACGAAGAATCAGGGAGGCCAGCTTATTCATAAGCCCTGTTTTATCCAGAGATTTGCCCAGAATAATGACAGCTATAATGGAAATAACAGCATTACTGGCAAATCCGCTGAAGATCTTGTCACCGGGAACCAGATCAGGCGCGAAAGGAATAACCCCCAATAACCCAATGAGCATCATTATCATTACTGCGGCCACATCCACCCTGACCACCTCTGATATAAACAGAAATACTGTCAGGCCCAAAATGCCCAGGACCCAGATCATTTCAGATGTTAGTACTATTGTTTCGCTCATTTTGCTTTAGCCAGAGGGTTAAGGTCTAATATAAGAAATATTCACCGCAAAGTTAAGACAAATCGCTGCAGAATGTGCGGTGAATATGAGTGCTATTCACCGCACATTATAAAGAGCAAAAAAAGTTCAAGGTCGCAGGTTATTGAGACAGGTACGAATTTCACCCTTTTTGCAGCGACGCAGCAATTGGAAGAGTTTCAAAAGCCGGCTATGTAATCTAAGCCTCTGACAATATCCCTGGGCTTGATATTATTTTCCTCAAACCAGCCCTGATTCATTTCCAAAGCAAAGGCAGCCACCCCTGAAGAAAAGTGCAGCTTTCTGGTCAAAGGCTCCATCCTCTCGATGTTTAATATTACTCCATCCTTGTTTAGAAAGGCTACAGAAAGAGGAATTAGAGTGTTTTTCATCCACATCCCGGTCCTTCTCGGTGGTTCAAAAACAAACAGCATTCCTTCATTGACGGGCAGATACGTTCGAAACATAAGCCCGGTGTTTAAAGCTTCATTTGCAGCAACTTCAACTTCTATCTGATGTTCATTAATTTCAAGTAAAATTCTTGGAAGATCGTTTTCCGGAGCATGTATATTTCCAGCAACAATTTGTACGGGGCTGCATAAAATAATGCAGACAAGGCAGTTAAAACAAAACAGAACAACTATCCTGTTCACAGGCCTAATCCCTTAAAAAATCGGCATCAGATTCAGGCAGGGATGGATTTATGCACATACCGGAACCAATCTCAAAACCAGCCCTGGTAGTCAGTCTGGGAACAATCCTTAAAAACCAGTGAAGCTGGGGTTCATTGCTTCTGTATCTTGTGCAGGAATTGATGGCAAAATTATAATCAGGATTACCCAGCTTGTTTTTTATTCGCGTCATGACCCATTCCAGACCTGCAGCAAGATCAGCCTTTTCCACAGAATTAATATCATTAAAGTCAGCAGCATGCCTTTTGGGAACGATCCACATCTCAAAAGGAACCTCTGCGGCAAAGGGAATAAAAATCACAAAACTGCTATTTTCAAAAACAAGCCTTTTTTTCTGTTCAAGTTCAAATTTAAGGACATCACACATAACACAACGTCCCATCTCATCAAAATAGCGCTGTTGCTCATGTTCTCTGTTTCTGACAAACTTGGGCACTATACATGACCCGACTATTTGTGAATGAGGATGATACAAAGAAGCACCTGCGGATCTGCCAAAATTTTTAAAAAGCATGACCAGCATGATCATGGGGTCATTTTCCAGCATGGAATAGCATTGATGATACGTCTCAACAACCACCAATAGTTCATTCCTGGTCATGCTGCCCAGCTGGACATCATGTTTAGGCGACTCAATTATTACCAGATGGGAACCATAACCATTGCTGCTCAGGTAGATACCGTCGCTGGACCGACAGTCTTGACTTTCTTCGGTAAGGACCGGAAATTTATTGTAAACTGCCCTTGCAGACCACATATCCTTCTCATTGTCCCTGACTTCATAAACCACACTGTCCAGAAATTTTTCATTTCCAGGACAGAATGGACAGGAAGGATCATATCCAACAATCTCATCCCTGATTTCTTCACGGACAAAATCCATGGGCCTTTTGCGCCTGGAAGGAGCAAATATGACCCATTCGCCTGTTATTTTATTTTGTCTGAATTGACTTTCCATATGTTCTTACCTTGGATTTACCCGAACCTACTGAGAAAGGCTCCTCATCTTAAGGGAATAGAACATGTCAAGGTATCTGCCGGATTCCTCCCGTTCTAAATTGGATACAAACTTCCAGAAACCGTAAATTCTTGAAAAGGATAAAAGTTTCTTGGCATATAAACGCCAGTTATATTTTTCATCAACCCTTTTTATACCATTAGAGGATATTTCTTCCCAGTAAGACGGATCTTTTGCACACTTCTCAAAAAAATCAATTAAAACCTGGGAGGCCTTTTCTTCATGGGTGGGATCAATATGAAATCCTGACACTTCATGCTCTATGATCTCCAAAGGGCCGCCAAATATTGTGGCAAAGGTGGGC
Source organism: Desulfonatronovibrio sp. (assembly GCA_046260325.1). Lineage (GTDB taxonomy): Bacteria > Desulfobacterota > Desulfovibrionia > Desulfovibrionales > Desulfonatronovibrionaceae > Desulfonatronovibrio. The sequence continues at coordinate 34,214 of JBHEPK010000001.1, read as the reverse complement.
AGACCGGAACTCATGGCCTCAACAACAGTCAAGCCAAAGGCCTCAAACAGAGCAGGCTGAACAAATATGCCCCTGCTGTCAGCCACATAGCGGTAAAGCTCCCCTGTAAGATTCTTGTCCAACCTGGAGCCAAGCCAGCGCACCTGCTCATGCAGTTGATACTCATCAAAAAGGGCATGCATCTCATCTATTCCTGCCCTTTCTTCTTCATCCTTGGAGTCTTCTTTATTAATATAGCCTGCAACTACTACAAGATTGGCCATTTCTCTTAATTTTTCATTGCGGCCATACCAGCGGACAAGACTGGGAAGGTTTTTAATCTTGTCCAACCTGGCCATTGTAAATATCAAAGGTTTATCCCTGTCTGAAAGCTGCCCTCTGGCCTGATCTTTCTCAGGACCATAGATAAAATCGTCAAGTTCTTCATGAAGTTCCATCAATCTTCTATCTTTATCATAGTATGGAAAGTATACGTTCTCATCAGCACCAGGTGAAACCACGTTAAACTTGGGATCAAAAACATCTATCCCCTTTAACACCCTGTATAGATCTGGCATGGTAAAAGACTGATATGTTTCATACTGTCCAACGCTTTCTTCAGTACCTGCTATCTCCTGATAGGTACTGGTGATAATGAAATCTGCTGTATTCATGGATATCAGGTCTGCTGTAAACTGGCTGGAAAACCTGTACTGGGACTCCTTATGTTTCCAGTACTGGGATGAGAAAAGATATTTGGATTTTTCCAGGGCATGGGCAATATTGCACTGAGTCACCTTAAGCTTTTTAGACATTAAAGAAGCCACAAGATTACCGTCAGAGTAGTTTCCAATAATCAGATCCGGCCTCCCTCCCATTTCAGCCTGGATTTCATTGGTTGCATCTAAGGAGAAGCGTTCCAGGAAAGGCCAAATGTGAAATCTGGAAATCCAGTGCTGGACAATTTCTCCGCTGGGATACCTGAAAGGAATCCTCAGTATTTTGGAATTTCTTGTACCGACAATATCCTCTAAGCGCTGATTACAGGTCGTTTCACCGCATTCAGGAATCAATCTGGATAAAACAATTATTTGTGGTTCAATGTCCAGACCCTGATCTTTGATCTGAATATGCATCTCTTTTTCCAGGGCCCTGACCTGGTCCAGAATATAAACGACCTGCCCTCCAGTGTCAGGCATTCCCAGAACGTTGGACTGGCCAAAGTAGCCATGAGGAGAAACAATAACCAGCTTGAAGAGCATGGGAATTTTGCTTAGAAATTCTTCTAAGATTCGGGGAGTCGGCGCTTCCAGAATCTCCAGAAGAAGCTCAATACTTTCAAGTATAGACTGTTTGTTCCGTCCCCACCCAGGTTCAAAACCCAATCCTTTCATATCTTTAGCCAGTTCAGACCACTCAGTATTTTTACTTTTCTTTTTCAGAAGCTTGACAGCTTTGCGCAATGATACCTGAAGCTCACGCAAAGAATCTATGCGATCATTGAGCATGAGCTGCATGCCTTCACACTGGTGCAGACGAAGAAACTCATAGAGTTTTTCATGGCCTTGTTTATTGGGCTGAAAAAATCTTCCGGACAAATGGCGGTTAAGAAATTCTACCCCTTTGCCGATGTATGATTCATCTTTAAGTTTTGGGAAATCACGGTTAAAAGGTTCAAGATCAATTTCCAGAAGAAATTCATCCGTAAACTGAGTATTATTAACCTGCATCTCTTCAAAACGCAGATAGTCGTGGACATCAATTTCATCAAAAAGAACATCATCAACATGAAACCTGAAATACTGCCACTTACCAATCTGGGGTCTGACAGAAAGATAAACCCAGGGACTGGAAATACAGGCTACCTGAGTGTTTTTAAAAATATCAAAGACAAGTTCCTCTTCATATTCTGAATGTTCTTCATCTTGAAAAAAATTATCAATCATATCAACCAATTCGGAACGTAACAGGAAGACCTTTTCCTTTTTTATGATTTCCCTTAAAAAAAGATACACTGCCTTTCTGAGTTCAGGAGTGTCAATTTCAACCTGACTGCTTTTAATCAACATCTTTATCCTCCAAAAATCCGTAATAAGTCATCCCTTCAATAATACCGGCTGAATAGTCATCAGAAGCAAAATAAATGGTCGGTGTCTGGGGAAGGCTCCTGAGTTCCGGGCTGTAATTGCCAACCACTACACTTAATGTATTACCTGAAAGCATTTCCCGGTCATTGCCGGAATCACCGGCCACCAGGACCTTTTTGAAATCAACCCCCCACTTCATGCAGATATACCTTATAGCCAGTCCTTTGGATGCCCTGAGGGGCAAAAAATCAAGATACTTGCCATGGGAATGAATAATTTTGGCGTGCAGATCGTTACGCCGCATAAGTTTTCGAATAGCCCTTATTCCGGAAAAATTCTCAGGAAAAAAATTATAACTCAATTTAAACTGACGCTGATTTTCATCCTTCTGCAATTCAATCCCGGAAATCTCTTTCATTATTTCCCTGATTTTATCCGGCTTCCACCTGTAGTTGATATGCTGGCTCCAACCATGGTCCTTAAGGATATTCGGGCCGTAATAAATTTCACTGCCCACCGAAGTAATGAGCACTTCCGGGATGGGAACATTTTCCTTAGTTAAAATGTCCAGTGTACTTTCAAGGGTGCGGCCTGTTGCCACTCCAAAGACAAGAGTATCTTTAAATCTGCCCATTTCATTGAGAAGAATTTTAAGGGCCTTTTTATTGCCCAGCAGGGTATTATCAATATCTGTAATAAAAACTTTGTCCGAAACAGGAAGCTTGCTCTTGATAATGGGCAAGTTCAAAGCAGGCCTGGCTTTGGACGAAATCAGCCTTTTAATCTCTGTAATATATTTTTTAGCATGGGTTTGCCAGGAGTAATGTTCTTTAACTCCCTTAATCCCTTTTACTGAGGCATCTTTCCATTTCTCTTTATCCTGAATATAATCTAAAATTGCCAGACCCATTTTTTCCTCATCTAAGGGATCAACCAGTACACCATTCTTGCAATTTCCAATTATATCCCTTGGCCCGCCATCATCTGTAGCCACAAGGGGAAGTCCGCTTGCTGCAGCTTCAATAAGAGTCAGCCCGAAAGGCTCAGTCAAAGCAGGGTTAACAAAAACCCCCTTTGTCCTGGCTGCATAACGGTACAACTCAGGTACATCATCTGCCCTGTGGGTCTTGGGATAAGCTGCTTTTCCGTACAAATCATATTTATCAACGTTCAAAAGGATGTTGGTCAGAACCTTTTTTGGTCCTGCATCCATGGATCCTATATCCTTTCTGTTTCCGGCAATGACTACCAGATTGGCCATTTCCTTAAGTGTCTTATTTTTTCCGAAAGCCTTGATGAGAGTATTGATATTTTTTCGCTCATCTGGACGGGAAAGGGCCAGCACCATTGGCTTTGATGACTTTTTAAAAAACTTGTCAAGCTCATCTGCTATGTCCGGGCGTTTCTGTCCGCGCTTGCCCGGAAAAAATCTTTCCAGGTCAACTCCTGGAGGTACAATCCGCATCCTTGAAGGATGATAATTATCATATTCCCTGTATTGCTCATCACGTTCCTGAGCTGTACTGGTCACGACCAGTGAAGCATTCCCAAGGGCCATCTCCTCTGCCTCTATCCGGGTGGAAATGTTATACCTGGACTTAATGGATTCTTCTGTTTTGCCTTTATCAAGCAATTTCTGTTTTTTTATTTTGCCAAGGGAGTGCCCTGTAAAAATAAATGGAACTCCAAGATGCTGGGCAAGTTTTGCCCCGGCCAGTCCTGCATCAGCATAATGGCCGTGAATAATATCTGGAACCATGCGCAGCCTTCTGAAATACTGCAGTACCCTGTCTGTAAGTTCATCAAGGTAAGGCCATAAAACCTCTTTACGCAGATATCTTTTAGGCCCAAAAGGCAGTCTGACTATATTTGCCTTTTCTGAGAGCTTTTCAATGGTCTTTCCGTACCCGGGATCAACCTTAGAGTCGAGAATGTTTCGGGTAATAAGATCTACCCTGGATACTTGAGGGGCTTTACCCAGGGCGCGCGCAAGCTCAACAACATACTTAACCTGCCCCCCGGTATCAGAGTCTCTTCCCAGCTCCATATCATTTCCCCGAACAAGGCCATGTATGCTCAAATGCACCAGGTAAAGACTTTTTTTATTATTTCTTTTTGCCATTTTACAGCTCCCAGTCTTCTATGAGTTTCTGATAAACCTGGTTACCCTCTGGAATTGCTCCGTCATTGGCGCAGATTTCAGCGGCCAGAGTAACTGACCTTGCGAGAATTGCATCCCAGGACCAGCCTTTGATTATCCCTAATAATGAAACTGAAGAAAAGGCGTCACCAGCCCCTACACTGTCTTTAAAATCAGAAACTTCAGGAGATGGCGCAAAAATGTACTCCTCACCCTGCGGAAAAAGCATAGCTCCCTTTGAGCCCAAAGTTACAATAAGGCATTTTAAAGGATATCTTTGTCTGAGCTTATCTCCCATTTCTTTGATGTCTTTTGACGTTTCTATTCCCTCTATTAAACACAATTCTTCAAGCTCATCCTTATTTACTTTGAGATAAGAGCACCACCCTAAGATGTCTTTAACCAGCCCCTTGCTCCACCAGGGATCACGAAGATTTACATCACAGAATACTTCCATGTTCTGTTCCTGGGCAAGGGCATATAATGTTGAAGATGAAACACTGCTTCTTGCTGCCAGGCTTCCATGATAAAACAGCTTAAGTTTGGATGGATTGGTAAGTTCGGCTGGAGGCTTCTCAATAAAATCAAAAGCAACATTATCCTTGATTTCATAGGATGGTTCACCATCTTCTATCTTCACCTTGACCACACCGGTCATAAGGTCATCATCCCTTTGAAGACCTTCAGCAGACAGGCCCCTGGAATCAATCTTCCTGACAACCTCCCGGCCCGGATCATCGTTTCCGATTTTTGATATAAAAACAGGATCAAGACCGAATCCACTCAAGTGGCATGCGACATTAAACGGAGCTCCACCCAAAACCCTTTTTTTTCGAGGAAAAACATCAAAAAGGACCTCTCCAAAAACCACAATTGAATCAAATCTGTTAGCCTTCATCTTTATTGCTGCCTGTTAAGTTTTGATACCAACATAAAAATATTTAACTTATAATATAACGTGAGATGCCTTTTTGTGCAAATTTCTTAGCTTATACCTGTAAATAGTTTCCATCAGGACAGTCTTTCTTTAAGAAAAAAAACCGTTTCCGGATGAAAACTAAATAAGGATCATTAATCTTCAAAAAGCCATCTTTTAAATGCATCCACTTCACCCTGCCAGTGTATGGACAACCTCTTTGAAACGAACTCATGATAAACATCATCAATAAAACCCATGGCCTTTTCCAGAAGAAACATTTTTTCCAGAAAAATGCTGTCCGGATCATCACCTTCATCAAGCTTGGTGTCTATTTTGGGTGTCTTGAATCCTGCAAAATTAAAATCAGATGAATCAACCTGGACAATCCACTCATTAATATCTGATTCTATCTTAATTTTGGCCTGAACAACCTTTTTCCCTTTCATCAGTCCCTGCTTGGCCTCCCACAATTCTGACATTATCCCGGTACAGACAGCTTTTTCCAGGCTTTCACCTTCCCCGCCTTCTACAACAATCTTCTGCTCCAGATATAAAGAAAAATCCTCTCCATTTCTGGATTTGAAAATTCCATTCTGTGTTTCGCTTTTAAACCAGAGCCAGGTTAGAAAATCTCTACCTAAGATATCTCCTTTTTCTTTTGCCAATTGTAAATCCATTTCCACGCTGACTATCCTCACTCTCGGTTAATTTATTATTATCCTGTATTTGTTCACGACAACAAGCCAAACCTTATGCCTCTTTTTTCAATTTTTGCAAATTTATTTCCGGGAAACATGATCATTTTTCCTCCAGTCCCTGACTCCCAGCACTTATCCAGGTCCCATAAATTTGAAGCAAGGGACTGGCCTGGTCCCAACTTATCCAATATTTTCTTGTAAAGCCTGAGCCTGCCTGACTTGCTAAGTGAGCATAAATTTTCATATGCAAAAAAACTTTCTGCCCCTTCCTGTTTAAAATAAATTCCTTTCAGAGCATCTTCCCAGAACTGCTCATCTGACCTGCCCAGCCTCCATAAACTTGCAATTGACTCGAGAAAACCGGGGTTTATCTCTTCCATGAGAGGTACTATTTTTAAACCGACTTTATTGCGCGTAAAAAAAAGATCTTCATTGGATTTGTCGGTAACGTAGTACTGATTCAGGAGATGAAGAAAGTCCAGGATATTTTTCTTGGGAGTAATAATTAACGGTCTCAACAATTTTCTTTCTGGATCAAAACCTTTCATGCCGCAAAGACCAGGCCACCCTGTCCCCCTGCCAAGCCTCATGAGGACATCTTCAGCCAGATCATTGAGATGGTGGGCTGTTAAAATAAAATCCGATCCCTCTTTTTCTGCCACATCCCTGACAAACCTGTATCTTATTATCCTGGCCGATTCTTCAATCCCCTTTTTTTTCCATCTGGAATAAGACCTGACATTGCTGCTGCCGGCATGAAGGGGTATTTTCAGGTTTGAACATTGCTCCTGCACAAAGTCGTGCTCAGAAAAAGATTCTTCCCTGAGCATGTGATTAAGATGAACAGCACTCAAAAAAAATCCAGCCCTGGGCCGGAGAAAATCAAGGACTCTCAAAAGTCCAATGGAATCAGGACCTCCGGATAAAGATAGGAGAATATTTTTGCCCTCTAAGCTTTCCTGGATCATTTCTTCCATAAAAGAATGGATGTTCACACAGAATCTGGCCCAGCGAGGAGGAAGATCCTGAAGCCTGAAATACATATTTTGCCCTGAAGTCAAATTGATTATCGCTGCAGAGAAAATCTCTGCAGCTCCCCTGGAACCCACCACTGACGAAAATTATACATTATTCCTGCTGGAGCAGGCTCAATACCTTTGAACCTGGAATGAACCACAGGCAGAGACTTGGGCACAAAGAGAAACAGATAAGGCTGCTCATCGTGCAGAATTTCCTGAATTTCATCATAGGCTTTCTTGCGCTCATCCCGGTCAAAACTTCTTCTTCCCTTCTCCAGAAGCTCATCAACCCTGTCATTTCTGTAACCGATAAAATTCAGGCCATTTTCTACTGTCTGAGACGAATGCCAGACATTATACATATCCGGATCTTGAGGCGTATTCCAGGCCAGAAGAACCGCATCAAACCGACCCTTGTTTACAAATTCTTTAATAAATGTTGCCCACTCAACTGTTCTTATGTGAACCTTTATGCCTACCTGAGCTAAGCGGTACTGAAGAATGGTTGCTGTTCTGATTCTCAGGTCATTGCCCTGATTAGTAAGGATTGTGAATTCAAAGGGTACTCCGTCCTTTTCCAGGATGCCTTGCCTGTTCATCTCCCATCCCTGTTCAGTAAGAATCCTTTGTGCCAGTTCAGGATCATATGGATAATCATCTATTTCATCATTATATACCCATGTTCCTGGTTTATATGGTCCAATGGCAGCTACACCCTGTCCCAGAAGAACTCCCTTTACGATTTCTTCCTTGTCTACAGCATGCGCCAGGGCCTGCCTGACCCTGATATCTGAAAAAAAAGGATGTTCCAGATTATATCCAAGATAAGTGTATCCAGAAGATAAGTAACTGAATTTCTGAAAATTATCATCCCAGTATTCATCAACTGTCTGAAATAGATATTGCTGAGGTGTCAAACTCATCATATCCAGATTGCCTGCCTGTAATTCAAGAAAGGTAGTGGCCAGATCCGGCACTATCCTGTATACTATTTCATCAATATTCGGCCTGCCTTCAAAGTAGTCCTCATTAGCCCTGAGTATAAGCTGTCGTCCCGCATCCCAGCGGTGGAGCCTGTAAGCTCCAGCACCCACGGGTTCCCGGCTGTACCGGGTATTAAGATAGTCTTCTCCTTCAAGTACATGCCTCGGAAGAATGGGCAGAGCCCAGGTAACAAGAGACCTGGCAAAAGGCTGATCATACACTACCTCAAAAGAATATCTGTCAATAACCCTGAATTCTTCAATGGCCAGATAGTCCTGGGCATAGGCAGTGGGGGTCTGGGGATCAATCATCATCTCGTAGGTGAAAAGAACATCATCTGCTGTAAGCTCTTGACCATCAAACCACTTTATCCCGGGCTTAAGCTTTATGTATATAATTTTGCCGTCTTCTCTAATTTCCAATTCCTTGGCAGCCCACTTCACCAGTTCAACGTCTTTATTATACCTGAGAGGTGCTACATACAGATGGTTGTTAATATCTCCTGAAGAAGAATCCGTTGCCAAGGGAGGAATCAAGTTGCTCGGCTCGCCTGTAGAGCCCATAATTATTCTGCCTCCAGGTACTGGTTCTGTTAGAGATATATCAAGCACCCTGGTTCCGGGATGATTATCCCCTGAACTTTGAACATCGCTATTGTCACATCCCCAGAAAAGTGATAAAATCATCCCAATTATTAAAAAAACTAAATATCTCGGGAACATCTTATTTCCAATTTTTATATTTTCGTATCTATTCATTAATTTTCTGATAATAATCTCACTATAAAGATTGATTCGTTCGCTTCGATTTTAAAGACTTCAGCCACAGCCTGTTAAAGGGGTTTATATTTTTTTTTAAAAGAAAAAAACCCCTGAATTAAGCTCTGGTATGGCCGGGGGTAATGACAATGCTCATTATTTTTTAATAAAAATCTTTTTTTCACTTGAAAAAATTAAAAACTTTGTTTAGATGACTCAATCCATTTCGCCCGTATATTAAAATATTTTGAGAGGCGGGACACCGTAGGAGATCTAATTTTAATGGCTAACTCAGAAGAAAAACTCGTTAAAGAAATTGTCCAGGATTTTATTCAGGAAAATATTCCGGAATATATCCTGGAAAGCGCCAAAGAACTGTTTTCTGAAAACGATATCAATAAAATAAGTATCAAAAAAAGAGACAATTACTGGGATCTTGAAGGAAGAATCCAAGGTGATGATTTCCAGGTATACAATTCAGAAATTGGTCTTAACCTGGAAAATCAGGCCGTAAATTTTTATTGTAACTGCCCTGACTCTTTTTCAGGGGTCTGCAAACATGTGGGAGCCACAGCTTTAAAATTTATGGCCTCATTAAGTGACAATGAACACCAGGATTTACCAAAGACAAGAACTGACTGGCGTCACAATTTCAGGGTATATTTCTCTACTGAACTTGAACCGGAACCCGGGCAGCATTATCTGGTCTACAGGTTCTTTCCTGAACCAGGACGACTACAAGTTGAGTTCTTCAGAGCAAGACAGAATAAAACCGGACTGTCTACTGTTTTAAATCCCATTACTCTGGAACAGATTATCCGCAATCCCAACTGGTGCGAAACATCACCACTGCTTCCTGACGTTATCCAACAGATCGGTCATTCCCTTGACTATTTTGGTCAGCGTGTTGAAATACCCTTTGGACTCATGACCTGGTTTTTCTGGGCCATTAAAAACGAATATTATTTATTCTGGGAAGATTCAGAGCAGCCTGTGCGAATTGAAACAACTCCTCTTCGCCTTCAATTAAGCCCCAGACTCTCAGAAGACGGACTTAACTTTGATATCATGCTCGGACGAGAAGGCAAGCTGCCCTTCTCAATCTCAGGAGAAAAAGTCTTTTTCTATGGCCAACTTCCGTTATGGGTATGCTGGAAAAACAGTTTCTACCCTGTGCAGACCGGACTGCATCCCAATCTTGTACAGGAACTTGTATCTGAATCTCCAATTATCCCCCATAGCGAAATATCTGAATTTCTGGATCGTGTCTGGACCAGACTGCATGCCTCAGACCTTTTCGGTCAGGACGAATTCCTCGAAAGGATGGCTCCCATATTTGTGCCTGCAAACTTCAACCCCAAACTGTACCTTGACGAGGAGGGCAGTCTCTTAACCCTTCAAATTCAGAATGTTTATGAAACAGAACATGGTGAGATCACTTTATGTGGACCTGACCAGGATCTGCAGACAGGCAGCTACCAGTTTGAAGGAAAGTCCTTTCTTGTTCGCCGTGACCAGGCCATGGAAGAAGAACTGCTTTCCAGCCTTATAGAAATGAACTTTCAATCCAGGAGTAACTCCATGTGGTTCCTGGAGCCGGAAGAAGCCATCAATTTTCTTTTGGATTCATATCCCAAGCTTGTAGAAAAATTCAGGGTGTACGGAGAAAAAAATCTTTCCCGATATAGAGTAAGGCTCAGCCCCCCTAATGTAGTGGCCAAAGTTGAAGCCAGTGAGGATGACAAATGGTTCAACCTTGATATTGAAGTGGAGTACGACGATATCAGAGTACCCATTGAAAAGATATGGAAGGCCTGGACTCAGGGAAAACGTTATGTCCAGTTGAAAGATGGTTCCTATACCAGCCTGCCTGAATCATGGATCAAAAAACTCGGACATAAACTCCAGGCCATGGGCTATGATCCGGAAAAACCTCCAAAAAAGAAATTCCAGAATCATGAAGTTCCTGTCCTGGACAATATCTTGGATGACATAGAACAGGTTCATGCAGACTCATTCTGGACGGAATTAAGGGAAAAAATCCATTCATTTAAAGAAATCCGCCAGGTGGATCAGCCCAAAGGAGTTCATGCAGAACTGCGGCCATATCAGCACCAGGGACTCAGCTATCTCAACTTCCTGCATGAGTATCATTTCGGAGGAATTCTGGCCGATGAAATGGGCCTTGGAAAAACTCTGCAGACCCTGTGCTTTATCCAGCTCCTCAAAGAAAGAAAGAAAAAAAGCGGACCCACATTGGTTATTGTGCCCACTTCTGTTCTGCCCAACTGGGAACGTGAAGCTCAAAAGTTTGTTCCATCCATGAAAACGCTGGTCATATACGGAGCAAGACGCTCCGGCATGTTCAAACAAATTATGAATTCAGACCTGGTAATGACCACATACGCGCTGTTGCGAAGGGATCTCGAAGAACTTCTGGAACACGAATACAGCGGAATCATACTTGACGAAGCCCAGAATATTAAAAATCCCAATACCATCACAGCCAGATCTGTGCGCAGACTCAAATCCGAATTCAGACTGTGTCTTTCCGGAACTCCCATTGAAAACAACCTTCTGGAACTATGGTCCTTATTTGAATTTCTCATGCCCGGATTCTTAGGTTCCCAGCACGCCTTCCAGAAGGGCTTTATCAAGCCCATCAAGGATGGAGATGAGGAAAGCCTCAACTATCTGCGGGCCAGAGTTAAGCCGTTTATTTTACGCAGGACCAAATCTGAAGTTGCCAAAGACCTGCCGCCCAAGGTTGAAAATGTATACTATAGCGCCCTGCAGGACGAACAAAGAGATTTATACACATCTCTGGCCAAGAAGCTCAAGGAACAGGTACTGCAGCGCGTAGATGAAAAAGGCATTGCTGCCAGCCAGATGTCTATTCTTGATGCTCTTCTTAAACTGCGCCAGATCTGCTGCCATCCGAGACTTCTTAAACTGGATATGCCTGGAGTAAGCAACAACCTCCCCTCAGGTAAGTTTGAAGCCTTCAAGGACCTGGTTACAACCATTGTTGAGGACGGCCACAAAGTTCTTGTGTTTTCACAATTTGTTCAAATGCTCCATATCATAAGATCATGGCTGACCATGAACAAAATGCCCTTTGCATATCTTGACGGGTCCAGCAAAAATCGCCTTGAAGAAGTGGACAGGTTTAACAACAATCCTGACATCCCCATATTCCTCATATCCCTCAAGGCTGGGGGAACCGGACTTAATCTGACCTCCGCTGACTATGTCATTCATTATGACCCATGGTGGAACCCGGCTGTTGAAAGTCAGGCCACAGACAGAACTCACCGCATAGGACAGACAAGACAGGTTTTTGCCTACAAGATGATCTGTGAGAATACTGTTGAAGAAAAGATACTTAAACTCCAGGATATGAAAAAAGGTGTGGCTGAAGCAATCATACCAGGCCAGAATGTCTGGAAAGGTTTAACCAGAGATGATCTTGAAATGCTTTTTGACATATAACTTTTATCAGCCTTGAATATGAACAGGTTTACTCTGTGCAGATAGTTTTATACCAACCGAGAATACCTCCCAATACAGGTTCTATTGCCAGGCTGTGTGGTGCAACCGAAACTGTACTTAATCTTGTGGGGCCTCTGGGATTCAGTCTTGATGACAAGCATCTCAAAAGAGCAGGCCTTGACTACTGGGATCAGGTCACAGTCAATGTCTGGGATAATTGGGAGATATTCAAAAAAAATATCTCACCCGAATCCAATTTGATCATGACCAGCGCCCGAAAAGGAATCTGTTATACGGATCATGTTTTTTCCAAACAAGATCTGCTGGTATTCGGGCCTGAAACCTGGGGACTGTCTGACAGCATTATTGAGCAGGGCAAACACCTTATTAGAATCCCCATCTGGGGCAAGGTACGGAGCCTCAACCTGGCCACTGCAGTTGCCGTGGTTCTATATGAAGGATTCAGGCAGACAGGTAAACTCAACTGAAACTTACCCTTCAGTCATAAATATCTTCGGGCAGCTAATATTAATTTCTTCTCTCTGTACTTTATGTTGCTTTTTTGCCATGATTAGTTTTCATCTGGAAAGTCTTACTTTCTAAATACTGAAAATGTCATTTTTCTTTCCGGTAACATCTAACAAATTATCATCTATGTCCCACAAATCTTTCCAGCCCAAAGTACTGGCCTTCCTGTGCAAATGGTGTTCATACGCAGCAGCCGACCTGGCCGGAGTCAACCGTCTGAACTATCCTCCAAACATAACAGCAATCAAGATACCCTGTACCGGCAAGATGAGTCCTGAATATATCCTTCAGGCATTCAGACAGGGTGCTGACGGAGTATGGGTCTCAGGCTGTCATCCTGGTACATGCCATTATACAAGCGGCAATCTTATTGCCAGAAGACGGTTTGCAGTGTTCAAAAATCTTCTGGAATACATCGGCATTGAGCCCCAGAGAATTCGTTTCAGCTGGGTAGGTTCGTCTGAAGCTCATCGTTTTCAGGAAATTGCCCAGGACATAGTTGATTCCATAGCAGAGCTCGGACCAGCCAGAAAGATGGTTAAAAATATCATTCCCGAGTCTTACCAGGGAGTGGAAAAAATATGACCAACCACATTTCCGCTCAAATTCGCCAGGCAGCACGTGAACTTCTTAAATCCAAAAAAGTAGAATGCGTTATTGGCTTTAAAAAAGGAACTATCCCCATGCGGGAGCAGATCTGCTTTGCCAGATCCCCTGAACAGGCAGAAGAACTTATATGGTCAGGCTTCTGTGTTTTGAATCCAGCCAAATTCCTCATCGGGGTGGAGGAGCCAACAGCCATTGTGGCTCAGGGATGCGTGACAAGAAACATAATTGGTCTGATCCGGGAAAACCGGGTTAAAAGAGAGAATATTTATATTCTGGGAATTAATTCTCCAGGTATGCTTGATCACAGAAAAATAGCAGCAAAATTTCCCGGCAGGGAAATTAAGGAAACATTGGAACATGAGGATAAAATCATTGTTTCAGGAAACGGATTCAAAGAAACCTTCCATAGAAAACTCTTTAAAAGAGATAATTGCTACACCTGCACTCACCGCAATCCAGTGATTTATGACCAGATGATCGGAGAAAAAGGTCCGGATACAGGCGGAGGCAATATTGATAATACTGCGTCTCCATGGGAAAAAATGGATTATGACCAGCGCTGGAAAGCTTTTACTGAGACTTTTAAAGACTGCATCAGATGCTATGCCTGCAGGGATGCGTGTCCTCTATGCTATTGCCGGGAATGTTTCGTGGACAATACAAGACCTCAATGGTGCGGTAAAACAATTGAGGAAGCAGATGTTCATACTTTTCATATTTTACGGGCCTTTCATTGTGCAGGACGATGTACTGATTGCGGGGCATGCGAATCAGCCTGCCCTGTAGGCATAAAAATGCGCAGACTGACCAGCAAGATAGAAAAAGATATCAGAAAAATGTATGGTTATTCTCCAGGCCTTGAACTGGATGCTCGCCATCCCCTGACTGAATTCAGTATCAATGACCCTGAAGGCTTCATAGGATAATTCTCATGATCAAAAAAGTACTCCCCAAGAACGATTTTGATAGTTTTCTGAAAAAAATTTCTACTGGAAAAGAAGTTTTTGCCCCTGTTCAGGACAGGATGAAAACTGTCTGGGCTCCGGTACTTAATGCAGACAAACTGACATGGGATTTTTCCAACACCGATCTTTCCCCAAAAGAATTTTTCTTACCCCAGACCCAGAACATGCTGGAATTTCACAATGATTCCAAAGATCCTCAGGGATTGATTTTTCATGAAGTACAAGCAGATACTTTTCCAAAAATCCTGCTTAATATGCGTCCATGTGACTCCAGGTCATTCTCAATTCTTGATCAGATATTCATGCAGGACCAGCAGAGATTGGATGTTTACTGGCAGGAAAGAAGAAACAGCACATTGATTATAAGCCTGGCCTGCAATAATCCGTGCTCCACATGTTTCTGCACATCTATGGGGCTTGATCCCCACAGCGGCCAGGGTTCAGACGTGCTGATGCAGGATATGGGAGACCAACTTGTGCTCACCCCTCAGACTGAAGCTGGAAACGGTCTCATCGCTCATTTGTCAGATGCTTCTGAAAATGATGTCAATCAGGCCGAGATACTTAAAAATAAAGCTATCCAGATGGTATCCACTCATATCAGTATGGAAAACATTGCTTCAAGCACCGTATTGGATCTGTACAACAATCCGCTGTGGGAATCAGTACATGAAAGCTGTCTCAACTGCGGAGTCTGCACATATTTCTGTCCCACCTGCCACTGCTTTGACATTCAGGACGAAACTCAGGGAAAGTACGGCAGAAGAATTCGCAACTGGGACTCCTGCATGAGCCCTCTTTTTACCCTGCACACATCCGGCCACAATCCCAGAGGCACAAAAATGCACCGGGTCAGACAGAGATTTATGCATAAATTTAAATACATGCCAGAAAAACTAAGTGGCGTTTCAGGCTGCACAGGCTGCGGGCGATGTATTGTCAGATGCCCTGTAAATATTGATGTTAGGTCGGTACTCAACCAGATGAACAGCTGAGAAGACAAATGAAAAATCCATATCTGCCCTTTCCAGTCAGAATAAAACAGGCCCTGACGGCAACAGAAGACAAATCTTTGAAAACCTTTGATCTGGAATTCATCAACCAGGAGCATGGTCAGAATTTCAAATTCATGCCCGGTCAGTTTGCGGAGTTAAGTCTGGCCGGATTTGGCGAGGCACCCATTGGCATAGCATCCAGTCCCACAGAGGGAAAAGATCTGATGTTCTCTGTGAGCAAGGCCGGAAAAGTCACCACTCAGCTGCACATGATGAAACCTGGAGACATCATGGGAGTTCGTGGCCCCTTGGGAAAACCGTATCCCTTAGATGAAATGCGCGGCAAAAACATTGTCATCATAGCCGGAGGATACGCCGTAACCACCCTGCGCTCAACCATGGTCTGGCTGCTGCATCCGGAAAACAGAGGTAATTATGGTCGCATTACTTTTATTTACGGAGCCAGAACCCCGGGAATGCTTCTGTATATGAATGATATTACCAATTGGGAGCAAAACCATGAGGCTGAAATTCACATCACAATAGACAAAGAAGTGCAGGGTTGGAGCAGACACGTAGGGTTTGTACCGCAGATAGTTAAAGAAATCGCTCCAGAACCTGCTAATTCCGCGGCTTTAATCTGCGGTCCACCAATAATGATCAAGTTCACTCAACCTGTTCTAAATGAGCTTGGCTGGAAGGGAGATCAGATCATCATGAGCCTGGAAAACCGCATGAAATGCGGAATAGGCATTTGCGGACGCTGCAATGTGGGGCCTTATTATGTATGCAAGGACGGACCGGTCTTCACCAGGTCTCAATTGGACATGCTTCCTGGAGAATTCTAATTTTTTATCCCCTTCCGCACCTTGAATCCTGCTTCTTTTTTCAATACAAGTCCATTTAACACAGAAGAGGCATTTCCATATTATACTGGTCTCAGGAGGACAAATGAATATTCTAATCACAGGTGGTTGCGGGTTTATCGGAACCAACTTTATTTACTATATGCTGCATGAAACAGATCATGATCTTATAAATCTTGATAAGCTGACTTATGCCGGCAATATGCAGAACCTCACTTCTGTCGAGGAAAGATATGGAGGAAAAAGATATTTTTTTGAAAAAGGCGATATCTGCGACAAGTCCCTGGTTGAAAAAATTCTCAACGAATATGCTATAGATATAATAGTCAACTTTGCAGCAGAATCTCACGCAGACAAATCCATCAATTCTCCGGCTCAATTCATTGAATCAAATATCAATGGTGCTTATAATCTTCTGGAACTTTCCAGAAAACACAAAATCAAAAAGTTTATCCAGATTTCCACTGATGAAGTTTATGGCGGACTTGATTCAGAAGGTCTTTTCACAGAAGACTATCCCCTGGCTCCCAATACTCCCTATGGTGCATCCAAGGCTTCTGCCGACCTTTTGTGTCGATCATTTTTCAAATCATATGATTTTCCTGTAATCATAACCAGATGCTCCAACAATTACGGTCCGTTCCAGTTTCCTGAAAAACTGGTCCCCTTAACATTTCTCAGGGCCAGGGAGGACAGATCTGTCCCTGTTTACGGGGATGGATCCAATATTCGAGACTGGATATATGTTTCCGATCATTGCCGGGGTATAAATCTCTGCCTGCAGAAAGGCAGGCCCGGGGCCATATATCATTTCGGGGGGAACGCGGAATACAAAAACTTAGACGTCATTAAGAAAATTCTTGATGTCATGGGCAAATCCCACAAACTTATCAAGTTTGTTAAGGACAGACCCGGTCATGATCATAGATATGCCATGGATTACAGCCTGGCCTCGGAAGAACTGGGATTTGAACCAGGAGTCAGGTTTACTGAAGGTCTGGAGTTGACCATTAACTGGTATCTCAAGAACGAACAATGGGTTGATGGTGTAAAGTCCAAGGAATATTCAGATTTTATGGAAAGCTGGTACAGGTAAAAAAATGGACAAGAAAGCGCTCATCCTTGGTGGCAAGTCAGGTCTTCTTGGTCAGGCCCTTGATCATGTACTCAAAAAAGATAACTGGGAAACCATATGTCCTGACCGTAATGATTTCGATTTCCTGAATAAAGATCAGCTCCGGGAATATATCCTTGATCTTGGAGTAGAGACTGTCTTCAATACCATCGCCTATACCCAGGTGGACCAGGCAGAAGATGAAAAAGAATCAGCCCTTATTCTGAACAAAAAATTTCCTGTGGCCCTGGGCGATATCTGTCGCAGACAGGATATAAGACTGATTCATTACAGTACAGATTTTGTGTTTAATGGCAAAAAAACGACTCCCTATACAACAGAAGATGATGCCTGCCCTGAATCTATATATGGGAAAACCAAACTTGAGGGTGAAAAAGCCCTTATGGCCAACAAATGGGATAGACTCATCATTATCAGAACATCCTGGCTTTTTGGACCATTTAAAACTAATTTTGTAGATAAAATAATTGGTTTTGCCAAAGAGAAAAATACCCTGAAGATAGTTCACGACCAGATAGGCTCACCCACCTACACTATTGATCTGGCAAAATATTCTTTAAATCTTTTTAAAAAAGAAACTTCAGGACTGTTTCATCTGGCCAACAAAGGTCAGGCATCCTGGTGTGAACTGGCATCTGAGGCTATAAAATGCGCAGGACTTTACTGCAATACTACACCAATTCCATCAGAAGATTATCCTCAAAAAGCCAAAAGACCGCCTTACTCAGTTCTTGACTGCTCCAAGTACAGCGTTGTTACCGGTGAATCACCCAGGCCCTGGATTCAGTCACTTCGTGAATACATTTATAATTATCAATAAATTAATGACTGGTCTTGACACTCTAAAACCAGAAACTGATCATGTATCTTCCTCCTGTGAAAACGAGAATAAAGGCCAATATCCACTTAATAACCAAAGCCGGTACAAATTTCTGAGCCATGGCTCCTGCATACATGCCCAGCATTCCACCAACACCCATAATTATACCTAACATCCAATCCGGGGCAACAGCCATATCCGGATAAAAAGGAGCCAGAAACTGAAAAAACAGAGCAGCCACTACTGAGGTGATAAATGTCCCCATAAGACAGGCCCCGGCAATGGTATACACAGGAAGATTAAATACTGCCACAAAAAATGGAGCAATAATGGCCCCTCCGCCGATTCCGTACATTCCTCCCACAACTCCCACAATCGCACTCAGGATAAAAATACCCATGGTAGGTGCAGTTATGTTTTCACCATAAAATGAATAATCAACAGATTTCAGTCCGAAATGATTAAGTTGAACTCTGGGCAGAGGCTGTCTTGTGGCTGCATCCACTTTATGAAATCGGCTGACCAGCTTCTGAAACCTTTTTTCTGAAGAAATTTTATCCGTTCCTGGAGGAGGTCCTTTAATAAGTGAGCGTACCATGACATACCCAATATATAAAAGAACAAGTCCTGCAAATACTTTAAAATGAGTGGGATCAGGAAGATAGCGAATCCTCAGGAAAACGCCTATGAACACTCCCGGTACTGTTCCAGCGATAACTATCCAGGTCAGGGGCCAGACCATCCGTCCCTCTCTGATAAATCGGTAAACTCCGCTGGGAATAGCCACAATATTAAAAAGATGGTTGGTGGCGCTCACAGCCGGGGTGGTAAAACCAAGAATGCTGACTTGGAAAGGCAGAAGAAGATTTGCCCCTGACACACCTCCCATGCTGCATACAAAAGCCACAAAAAAACCTGCAATAAAAGGAATCCACGGAGCAACTTCAATTTCTGCAACCGGGAAAAACATTGTCAACCTCCATAGTCGGCTGCTTAGTATGGTTTTGATTTACTGGATCACGCTGGTAGTTTGCAGCAGGAGAAAACAAACCAGGATGCAGACTGTACTCACAGCATGGTTAATAGTTACAAGTTGATTATCATTTTGGAATATGTCATCAAAGTAACTATTATTTACCCTGATTCAACAGCCTGTTAAGTACAGACTGATACCATCAGTTACTTGAATCCTATAGGAGCTGCAACACGGAATCTTGCAGCATAAAAAAAACCGGATTTGCTCCAAAATAATACAATATTGTAAATATTTACATTTTTTAACCTTAAAACATACATCAAATTTATTATGCAAGCAGAAATTTCAGAAATACGCAATTTTTTGAGTAAAACCCCTCCATTTGACTCATTGCCGCAGGAAGTCTTGAAAAAAGCAGCTTCATCTATCGAGGTTTCTTACTTCCGGGCCGGCAGTACCATTCTTACCTATGGGGAAGATATTAGAGAGCTTTATATCATACGAAACGGTATTGTAGAGCTCCATCGCCGCAGCGGTGAGCTTTACAACCGCCTGGACCGGGGGGACATATTTGGAGAAATGGGCCTTTTGACCAATAACAAGGTCAAATTTGCCTCTAAAGCCATTGAAGATACCCTTATTTATCGCCTTGAAGGATCAACTTTTTATGATTTTTGCAATGATTATGAAGAATTTTTTGACTACGTTGAAGTTGAAAACAGTACAAGACTGCGGCATGCAGTAAGTTCCGCCACTCACGATAATGAAATGACCACTGCAAAGGTCAAAACCCTGCTGTCGAGAGAGGCTGTTTTTATTTCGGGAAATGATTCAATTCGCAAGGCTGCGCAGATAATGACTGATGAAAATGTTTCAGCTGTCCTGGTCATTGATCCTGATCATCAGTTTAGTGAAGATGATTCTGAAGAAAGTAGATTCATAGGTATTATTACAGAGAGAGACCTTACCACCCGGGTTCTTGCCCAGGGCGTGGACTCGAATACTGCCATCAGCAAAATCATGTCTACTGAACTCATTTCCCTGGATCACAATGATTATATTTTTGAAGCCATGCTCACAATGCTGCGTAAAAATATCCATCATCTGCCTGTGCTGCGAGATAAAAACCCTATTGGTATCTTAGAAATAACTGACATTGTCAGATATGAATCTAAAAGCAGCCTGTTACTGGTAAGCAATATCTTCATGCAGCAATCTGTTGAAGAGTTATCCAGACTTCAGGATCAGGTCAGAAATTCATTTGTTCGCCTTGTAGATGAAAGTGCTAAATCGCATATGGTAGGAAGTGCCATTTCAGTTATTGGTCGAAGCTTTATCCAGCGCATTGCAGAATTGGGAGAAATGGAACTTGGCCTCCCACCTGTTCCTTATTGCCTTATTGTCCTTGGATCAATGGCCCGAGACGAACAGCTCATTGTTACAGATCAGGACAATGCCTTTATTCTCGGCGAAGAGTATGAACACGAAAAACATAATGAATACTTTGAAAAGCTGGCTGCCTTTATCAGTGATGGCCTGGCAGCTTGTGGATATGAATACTGTCCCGGCGAAATCATGGCCACCAATCCTGAATGGAGAATGACTTTAAGTCAGTGGCAGGATTGTTTTGCCCAGTGGATTGACAAACCTGAACCCGAAACCCTGCTCAACAGTTCCATATTTTTTGATCTCGATGGAGTATGGGGCCAGACCAACTGGGCAGAAAAACTCAAAACATTTATCGCCCGCAAGGCAAGAAAAAACACCAGATTTCTGGCCTGCCTGGCTGGCAATGCCATTAAGCGCACCCCTCCTCTGGGCTTCTTCAAACAATTCGTCATGGAAAAAGACGGACGACACAATAACACTATCAATTTAAAACGCAGAGGCACTGCACCCTTAAGCGACCTGATCAGAGTTCATGCCCTTGCTGCAGGCTCCCGGGCGCAAAACACCTTTGAACGATTAGATGATGTAATTGATGCGGAAATATTACCCAAAGACAGCGGTCCGGATTTGATTGATGCCATGGAATTCATTTCCATAGTCCGTATCAGACACCAGGCTCTTAATATCTCCATGAATAACGAACCTAACAACAGCATTAATCCAGATGAAATGTCTGACTTTGAAAGGCGCAACCTCAAAGATGCTTTTCAAGTTCTCAGCAAGGCTCAAAACTTCATCAAATACAGATATTCAGCCAAGCGCAACATCAGTTAAAGCGGCTGTGTATAGATGTTTATTCGATCAAAAATAAGAGGTAATATCATAAAGGACTGGCAGGCCATAATGGCGGCCAGGAAAAACCTGGCCCGGGATCAGCGCCTCAAAGACTTTTACGACTCATACTATTTTCCTCCTAAGATACCTATTGATCAAGTATCTTATGTAGCTATTGATTTTGAAACCACGGGACTCAATCCAGAAACTGATGATATAATCAGCATTGGCATTGTCCCCTTCAGCCTGGAAAAAATCTATTGTGCCCAGGCGGCACAATGGCTGGTAAGTCCCAGTGGAGAACTTTATGAACAATCCATAACTTTCCATGGGATTACCCATTCAGATCTTGCAAAAGCCCCGGGACTCATGCAGATCATTAAAGAACTACTTGGTGCACTTTCCGGAAAAATTATTGTAGTCCACTGTCACCAGATTGAACGGGGATTTCTAAACAAAGCGCTTATGGATGGATTGGGAGAAGGTATATTTTTCCCTGTCATAGATACCATGGCAATAGAATCCACCATACAAGCTAAAACAAATGGAGGCCTGCTGAACAGGCTGCGTGGCCGCAAGCCGGCCACCGTAAGGCTCAGCAACACCAGGGAACGTTATGGGTTGCCTGAGTACCGCCTCCACCATGCCCTGACCGATGCTTTGGCCACTGCTGAACTGTTTCAGGCCCAGATTGCCCATCACTTCCCTCCACGTAAAACCTGGCTTGCAAGCCTTTTAATATAAGATTTCACTATAGCTTGGAACTTAAATCAAAATATTCATAAAAAAAGCCCGGTCATCAGAGCTTTTATTCTGCTCTGATAACCGGGCTCATATACCTGATCAGTTAACTTTTATTATATGCTTACTTCTCTGTGGACTTTTTCATAACTTTTTCAGTACTAAAGCCCATTATCAGGCTTACGCACATAAGCAGAAGCACCACAGTGAATGGAAGAGCAGTAGTAATGGCCCCTGCCTGCAGGGCTTCAATGGCTTCTTTGCCGCCGATCCAGAGCAAAGCAGCTGCAATTGCTCCTTCAATAACAGCCCAGAAAATGCGTTGTGGTACTGGTGCATCAAGCTTTCCCCCGGCAGTAATACTGTCAATAACAAGAGAGCCTGAGTCTGAAGATGTAATAAAGAATACCAGCACAAGAACTATAGCAATAAATGAAAGTATAATGCCTATGGGCATGGCATCAAACATCTGAAACATGGCCAGAGAGACACTCGTTAGACCTTCTGTTCCTAAGACACCTGTACCGTTTACAACCTGATCAATGGCAATACCGCCAAAAACTGACATCCATAAAACTGTTATCAAAGTAGGCACAATAAGCACCGCAGTTAAAAACTGTCGAACAGTGCGTCCCCTTGATACCCGGGCAATAAACATTCCTACAAAAGGTGACCAGGATATCCACCACGCCCAGTAAAAAACTGTCCAGCCCTGAAACCAGGCTTGATCCGCACGGCCATGGGGATTACTCAGGGGAATAACATTAGCCACGTATGAACCTATAGTTGTAAAAACTGAACCTATCGCAGTAGAGAAACCCACAAGGGCTACAAAAAGGAACAAAGCCAGAGCAATGAGCATATTTGTATTGCTCAATAGCTTTACCCCTCCTTCAATGCCGCGAACTACAGAAATGACTGCAAGGGCTGTCACACCAGTTATTACTGCGATCTGCAGTCCAATTCCACCATTTAAGCCGAAAACATGATTTATTCCGCTCGCTGCCTGCTGTGCGCCCAATCCAAGAGAAGTAGCCAATCCGAAAAGGGTTGCCAGTACCGCAAGTATGTCAATTATATGACCTGTCCAGCCCCAAGCCCGGTCACCCAGTATGGGATAAAAAATAGAACGGATTGATAAAGGCAGGCCTTTGTTATAACAGAAAAAAGCCAGTGAAAGTGCTACCACTCCGTAGATGGCCCAGGGATGCAGTCCCCAATGGTACATTGTTGCGCCAAGAGCCATTTTTGCTGCTTCCGGGGTATTTGCCTCTACATTAAGGGGAGTTTCATACCAGGCAGTAAAATAGGCTACAGGCTCGGCAACACTCCAGAACATAAGTCCAATCCCCATGCCTGCGGCAAAAAGCATTGCCAGCCAGGATAATAACGAATGTTCAGGCACAGCATCCTGGCCTCCAAGCCTGATCTTTCCATAAGGAGAGACTATAAGCGCTAAACAAAAGATCACAAATATATTTCCAGACCAGATAAAAAGTATATCAAAATTTGCAATAATTTTCCACTTGATTCCATCAAGAACTGACTTGGCTGTACCTGGATCAGTAATAAGAGTGGCCAGAAGAAACAGGGAAATAAGGCCAACGCTGGTCCCGAAAACCGGGTTATGGATATCAAAACCATACTTTTGGATATTATCCTGTCCAACAGTATAGTCAGTGTTATCAATGCTGTACTTGTCAATTTTTTTAGCCATTCAAACCTCCTTTGTTAAATGTTACATAACTTTTAATCATGTCATGGGCGCAGCCTTGAAATGTAAACAGAACCTATTTTAAGTACACTTCATGAATTGAGCACAATTCTGCCCCTGTCTCTAAACAGTTTAGGACGATCTCAATGATCAGGCCACCACACCCTGAATGGTTATTTATTATTTTATTACTAACTGATCAGTGCTCAGCGGTTTGAAAAAATAATGTTTTCAAAACCGCATAAGCATTTTTTGAAAGGTAAAATCAGGTGAAAGGAATATTGAGACTAAACCTTATATTTTTTCAAGTATTTCAGGACATACATTACACACATCCGGCACACCGGTAAGCAGCATAGACTGAACAAGCTCGTTATGCATCTTATTGAAAATAAAACTTACCCCTTCCCTGCCATTGCCGAACGCTCCGGTTATCAGCGGGCGCCCTGAAAGAACTGAATCTGCTCCCAGGGCAAGAAGCTTAAGCATATCACCGCCAAAACGAACACCTCCATCAGCAAAAACAAGCATTCTTCCTTTAACCAATGAAGATATCTCAGGAAGAACTCTGGCAGCTCCCGGAGTACTGTCAAGAACACGGCCTCCATGGTTGGAAACCACAATGGCTGATACACCGGCTTCCAGAGCATTAAGGGCATCCTCTTTACACATGACCCCTTTAAGCACAAAAGGAAGAGAAGTGCTCTGGACAAGTTCTTTTAATTCTTCCCTGCTTTTTGGTCCCACTGCCTGCCCCTTGAGGGCCATGGTCACCAGACCTGCTCCATCTATATCCATCCCCACGGCAATGGCCCCAGCCTGCTCAGCCATTTTAATGCGCTTTACTACCTCTTCCTGGGCTCTGGGCTTAATTATGGGTATTCCCCCACCGTTATCCTTTATGGCCTTGAGACCACTCTCATACATGACAGGATCTGCCCCGTCTCCGGTAAAGGCCAGGGTACCAGATTCTGAAGAACCTGAAACAACACAGGAAATAAACTCCTCCTCTGTCATTTCTCCGCCCATGTTATAGGTAACACCAGTCATTGGTGCTGCCATCAGGGGCATTTTTAAAGTTTTACTCCATAAAGACAGGGAAGTATCCGGTGTTTTGACATTATGAACAGTCTGCATACGAAAATTGTATTCAGCCAAAGCTTCCAGATTGGCCTTAAAAGCCTTTCCAGTACCTACTCCTCCCATCCCGGGTACTTCACCGGAACAGGCATAGCCATCGCAGACAGGACAGACCCGGCAATAACCCTTAAGTTTTTGCCGGGCCTGTTTTTTTATACTGTCAAAATCTGTACTCATAAAAACTCCTGCAATTACTTTTCTGATATGAAAATGATACCCATTTAAATGAGACCATTCTCGCTCAGTGCAGATCTAAGGGCATCCTCATTTTCAGGACGCATAGGTACAAGGGGAAGCCTGAAACCTTTTTCCAGCTTGCCCATCATGGATAGTGAAGTTTTAACAGGAATGGGATTGGTCTCCAGAAACATGGCGCGACATAACGGTGCCATCTGAAGATGAATCTTCTTAGCCTGCTCAAGGTCTTTTTGCGCGTAAGCCTTGCACATGGAATGCATCATACCGGGAATTATATTGGAAACAACTGATATGAC
>JBHEPK010000001.1:4194-8868 GCA_046260325.1 Desulfonatronovibrio sp. | reverse complement strand
GTTTCAGATCACCTGTAGCTTCCTTGATACCGATAGCTTCAGGGACTTCTTTAAATATCCTGGCAATAGTATCAGGCATTACATTAAGTGATGTCCTTCCCGGAACATTGTAGATAAAAAAAGGAATGGATACCTCTGATGCTATTGTCTTAAAGTGAGCAACCACTCCATCAGGAGTTGGCTTATTATAGTAAGGTGTAATAAGAAGAGCTGCGTCAGCCCCTGCCTCTTTGGCATATCTGGTCAGATCAATAGCCTCATTAGTGCAATTGGACCCGGCTCCGGCAATAACCGGCACCCTGCCTTTAACCTGATCTACGCATATACTTATCACCTTTTTATGTTCTTCATGGGACAAAGTGGCAGATTCACCCGTTGTTCCGCAGGGGACAACGCCATCAATACCCTGTTCAACCTGCCATTCAATCAATTCCCTGAACGCTTCCTCATCCACCACATTATTTTTAAATGGAGTAACAAGGGCAGTAAATGCTCCCTTATATTGCATCTCAATCCTCCTTTAAAGCAATTTATTTATCCCGTTTATTACAAAAAAAAAATTTTAAAAAATCATAACCCGAAAGATGCCAGTAACAGTTCTGCCTTATATACTACTGTTGCCTTGCCCGTAAGAAATACTTCCTCATTTGAAAGATCAATGGTCAGCCTTTCTTTACCTGATGTAGTAACGGCAACTGATGAACCCAGTAGTCCCAAGGTGTTCCCTATCACAACAGAAGCTGCTGCTCCAGTTCCACAGGCAAATGTCTCTGCCTCAACTCCGCGTTCATAGGTTCGCAGTAATATGGAATCAGAATCTGTAACTTCAATAAAATTAACATTTGTTCCGGATGGAGAAAACTCTTTGTGCTCTCTGATGGCTCTACCTGTTTTAAGCACATCCACCTGGTTTACGTTTTCACAGACAACAATTGTGTGCGGAACACCGGTATTGACAAAATGAGCATTAATTTCCTGATCACTATCAAGGATGAGCGGAATATCAAGTCTGACTCTTTGAGGAGGTGTCAGCTGTACCTTGACCATATCAGCATCAAGTACATTTGCCTTGATTGGTCCGGCATCCGTTCCAAAGACCTGAGATTTTCCCGCAAGTCCCAACCTGTATGCCAGAGAAGATGCGCAACGGGAACCATTGCCGCACATTTCTGCCCTGGATCCATCAGAATTAAAAAAATTCCATACAAAATCCAGATCCGGATCATTTGCTCTGTCCAGAAAAATCATCCCGTCTGCCCCTACAGCAAAGGCTCTTCTACAAAGAGTCTTTGCCCACAAAGACATCTTCTCAACAGGTAGTTTCAACTCTGTATTGTCAAAAAGAATAAAATCATTACCGCTACCCTGCATTTTAAAAAAGGATACGGTACTGGAGTTAAATGACATATAAAATCATCCTGCACTATTTCTTTGAATGCCTGATTCTGGCAAAATAAACTTTGCCTCCATCAGCTGTTTAGATATTCTTTAAGTTCTTTTCCTGCTCGAAAAAAAGGAAGCTTCTTGGGAGTAACAGCAACCTTCTCCCCTGTCTTAGGGTTTCGGCCCTGATAACCCTCATACTCCTTGATTTTAAAACTTCCAAATCCTCTAATTTCCACCCTGTCACCATTTTTGAATGCATCCTTCATGGAATCAAAAAAAATGGATACAATTTCGGTTGCTTCATCCAAGGAAATGTCCCGATCTTCCGCCAGATTTCTGATAAGTTCACTTTTGTTCATAACCGTTCTCCTGTTTTATCTGTGGGGGTGGTCATTTACACAGAAAAATATAAAATCAACATAACCATCCTTGACACGCATTCATACATTTTCCGGCTTAATAAGAATTCAACCAAAAATTATATTCAGGTCTATATTCATAATTTCAAAATAAAATCAAGTGGTTTTTGAAATGTGATTATTGTAACGAAAAATTGAGATTATGCTTTCAGCTTTTTAATAGATCATAGAATCACGACAAAATCAAAATAAATATTCAGTATGATTGAATAATAAATACAAAATACCGCTATTCTTCCACATGACTGGATTGGTAAAGGCTTATTCAGTACCGCATTGCGGCGAAACTTGTCCAGCTCTTGGACCGGAAGCCGGAACCAAGTTCTTTTTAATGGCCATAGGACGTATGTGCTGTATAGTTGTAAATCAAAAAAACCACCAAATATTCACAGCTTAAGAGCAGGGGACTTGGAAATATCGCTCATGGATGACTCTCTGAGCTCAGCAAGATGTTTGGCAATGACTAAGACATCCTTACTGGCAGTAGATTTGGGAGCCATCTTTATAAAAGGTTTTTGTTTGCGCACAGAATCAGCAACAACATCATCCTCTCTGACGAATCCCAGATAATTGACTTTAAGGCCAAGAAACTTATCGCAAGCAGCCCTGATTCTTTCAAATCCAAACTTAGCCTCCTGCTCTGAAGCAACCATATTCACGAGGATATGAAAACTATCAGCCTTTTTCTGAGTATAAAGTACTTTTATGAGGGCATAGCCATCAGTAAGAGACGTAGGCTCTGGGGTAATGACAACTACCTGGTGGTGGGTCATGGCTGCAAATGCCTGAACTGTGGAGCTGATACCTGCTCCAATATCCAGAAGAAGAAAATTGTATCTGCGAATCACCCTGCCAAGTTTATTAACAACCTGATCCTGCTGATCCTCATCAAGTTCAAGTAAATCAGTCACACCCGAGGCTGCCGGTATAAGGTCAAGTCCTGCATCTCCAAGATTGAACAGGATATCTTCTGCCTTAGCATGCTCATTGTTAAGCAGATCATGCAGATTACCTTCAGGTGCAATGCCCAGCATAACATCCAGATTGGCCAGGCCAAGGTCACAGTCAAGAAGAAGAGTGTTCTGACCCATTGACCGCAAAGCAAAGGCAATGTTCAGGGCCATGTTGGTCTTTCCCACCCCGCCCTTTCCACTGAGGATGGACACGCTCAAAGTTTTATTCTGATTTTCCATATTTATCCCTTAAGTAAAAAATCCTTCTCATCCCTTCTGACCATTGATTTCTCATCAACCATTTCCACAGCTGAAACTATCTTCAAGGAATTTTTTCCACTGTTTTTAACTTGATACAATTCCTTGTCCGCTTGAGCCAGAAGTTCTTCAATCCGAAGTTGCGCTTTACCTCTATAGGTTGCCGCGCCAATGGAAATTGTAAAGGGAATTTTTTCCTTGCCTGTACTGCAGGAACTGAAACTCTGCCTTATGACGGCCAATATCCTGTTCAGCAAAGGCTCAGACTTTACCTTTCCAGTTCCGGGAAGAATCAATGCAAACTCCTCTCCTCCTATTCTCGCAGCATAATCCCCGCTCCTGATTTCCTTACTGAGAATGGAAGCAAGATCTTTTATAACCTGATCTCCACAAACATGGCCATGGGTATCATTAATAAACTTAAAGTCATCTATATCCATAATAGCCAGGGTAAGAGGAATCTTATAAGAGTATGATTTTTCCATTTCCCTTGATAATACCCTTTGAAAAAATCCTCTGTTGTTCAATCCTGTCAATGGATCCCTGTCTTTGGCTAAGGATAAATTATTGATGGTTTCCAGAAGTTTGAGCAAGGTGGAAAATTTTTTCCCGTCTAAGGAAAAACAAAGCCATGAAGGATCAACGCTGAAACGGGAACTTATATCATTCCAATCCTCTTCGCCCAGGCCCTTAAAGACCTTGAGCAATGCCAAAGCATTATCTTTAGATTTATCCCAGTCAGTATTGGCAGCAATAAACTGCTCCAGGTCATGGAGTTCCTCAACAATTTTCTGGGATTCTTCCTGATCTTTTATAATATGTTCATCCATGACTATCCAACAGAAGGCTCCGAATTATCTGGTTTAGGTTCCCATTCAGAACAGATTCAACATCACCAACTTCAGCTCCTGTTCTGTGGTCTTTGACTAATCGATAAGGCTGAAGGGTGTATGTTCTGATCTGGCTGCCCCAGGCTATAGCATCTTTGGCAGCATATTTTTCCTGCCTCTCATCCTCAATTTTCTGAATTTCAACATCATAAAGCTTAGCCTTAAGTATCTTTAAAGACGAATCCCTGTTCCTTCTCTGTGACCTCTCACTCTGACACTGAACTACAATTCCCGAAGGAATATGGGTAATGCGTATGGCGGAACTGGTCTTATTGACATGCTGACCTCCGGGCCCACTGGCCTTAAAGACGTCAACGCGTAAATCCTCTTCATTAACCTCAATATTAATATCATCTGTAACCTGGGGATAAATATCTACTGAGGCAAAAGAAGTGTGCCTGCGACCTGAGGCATCAAAAGGAGAAATTCTGATAAGCCGGTGAATTCCCCTTTCTTTTTTGAGCTGACCATAAGCGTAATCTCCTGTTATCTGCAGGGTAACGCTTTTAATTCCTGCCTCATCTCCCTGAATATAATCAAGGTATTCAGTCTCATACTCATTATTTTCCGCCCATCTCATATACATGCGTAAAAGCATTTCCGCCCAGTCCTGGGCCTCTGTACCTCCAGCACCAGGATGAATCTCAAGAATTGCAGCATTCTTATCGTCTTTTCCGCTCATAAACGCTTCAAGTTCAACATGTTCCAGATTCCTGGAAAATAAAGCAAGATTTTCACGCAAAGCCTCAAGAACTTCCTGCGAAGGCT
>JBHEPK010000001.1:0-4184 GCA_046260325.1 Desulfonatronovibrio sp. | reverse complement strand
TATCAAGCCATTCCGTGAGGTCCTGCTGCATTTTTTCCAGAGCTGTGTGCTTTTCAACTTCCTGCTCAAGCGTGCTTTTTTCTTTGAGCACGGGGGTCAAACTTTCAGGGTTATCCCACACACCAGGCCTTGAGAGCTCATGTTCTATCTCTTGAAGCCTTTCTTTCTGGGCTTCCAGGTCAAAGCCGCCCCCATAGTGAAGTAAAACGTTCTAAAACTTTTGCTGATTGAGCTTTCAAATCTGAATATTGAATCATTTTGCAAATCGTCTCTTTTTTTTATTGTAGTGAATGAATAAAGCTGAAACCACCCCGAAAATCAGCACAAAATTAACAACCCAGTACAATTCATAATAAATTGTTCTGGCGTCAATCAAACCGGCTTTATCTAAAATCACAGCATCTTCAAAAAGACCTGTACTGTTGTAAACCACTCCATCAGGAGAAATAAATGCGGAAATTCCTGTATTGGTAGACCGGATGACGTATCTGTTCTGCTCCACAGCTCTGAGAACGCTCAAGTGTAAATGCTGCAAAGGGGCTGAAGTCATGCCAAACCAGGCATCATTGGAGATATTAATCAGAATGTTTGCCCCGCCTGCCACCATCTGTCTTGCCATGCCCGGGAATATAATTTCATAGCATATGAGTATCCCCAAGGCAAGATCACCATATGCCATGGGAGCCAGATCGCGCCCCCTGGAGAAATCGAGTTCGCCAGGTACCAGCTTATCAAGAAAAGGAATGTAGGAAGAAAAAGGAATGAACTCTCCAAAGGGAACCAGTCTGTTCTTATCATAAAAATCTACAATGAAACCATGAGAAGACACCCTGAAAGCCCGGTTATAAAGGGTATATCCTGAACCTTCTTTATCCAGTTCATATGCTGGAGAGCCGGTTAGCAAATGGATTTCTTCCCTGCTTACAAAATCACGCACCTTAAAAGATAGATCTGATGGTTCCTGAAAATAAAATGGAAGGGCTGTCTCAGGCCAGACAACAATATCAGGTTTTTGATCTTTCATCCCTTCCAGGGTCAGGTCAATATACTTCTGAACAGTCATCAACTGAATGTCACGTTCCCATTTCAGCTCTTGGGATACATTTCCCTGGACCGATAAAAACGTCTTTTCCGGATAATTACCTGACTTGTCAGGCAGCAAAAAACCATAACCCAGAACAACAACGAGCATCAACAGGGAACAGATGACAGTCCTGTATTTCTGAATATACAGCCATATTGCACAGGCAGAGAGTATCATGGCAAAGCCAAAACTGCCCCAAATGCTTACGGACTGAATAGATTCCGGCCACACCGCAAAAGTCTGGGCCAGTATGAGCCAGGGAAAACCTGTAAGAACATACTCCCTCACAAACTCCAGCCCGGCCCATGCACATCCCCCAAAAATTCCCAGCCAGAACCAGTTAAAGCTGCTTTTGATTGTGAATATGAACCCTGCGTACAAAGAAGCAAACAATCCAAGGCAATATCCCAGAAGTAAAGGACAGAACAAGGCCAGAGCAAAGGGAATACCCCCAAATCTGTGTACAGGAACAACCACCCAGTACAGGCTTAGAGAATAGGCCAGGCCTGCTACTAAGAATGACCTGACAATGCTCTGCCTGAAACTCTCCGAATTAAAGGCAATATGATTGATACCAGCAAGAAATACAAATATTAATGGAGGGAAATGCAGGATAGGATTGGCAAAGCTTAAAAAAAGCCCTGCCGTAGAGATAAAGGCTATAAATAGCAGCTCATTGCTCTGTAACAGCCGTGCTTTTAAAAAAAATGACATAGAATATTTTTAAATGTTGCGCGCTGGAATAAATTTATTCCCAGCAAATCCTGTAGAATTGTCAGGATGCCTGTTCCACCTGCTTTACAGGAGTAATGGTCAGCCATTGTATATGTTTGGCATCAGCCGCACTTACTATATAGCGAAACCTTGTATCAGAGAATTCTTCTCCTTTTAAAGGTACTTTTCCGGCAATATGACAGACATAGCCTCCGATGGTTTCCACCTGCTCGGACTGAATATCAATTTGCAGCTCATCTTTAAGCTCTTCAAGGGAGGTTCTTCCAGAGACATAATATGATCCATCCTGCTGTACCTGAATTTCCTGGGGCCTTGGTGGATCGTATTCATCTTCAATTTCTCCCACGATTTCTTCAAGCACATCTTCAAGAGTGACCACCCCGGAAGTTCCACCATATTCATCAAGCACAATGGCCATGTGATTTTTTTTGGCCTGGAATTCCAGAAGAATTTCCCGCACATTTTTGGTTTCAGGAATGAAATACGGAGCACGCATGATTGTTGTTAAGTTTACTTCCTTTTCATCAAGAAAGTACTTAAGAAGGTCCTTGGCGTGAATAAGCCCTACCATGTGATCCCGGTTCTCGCGAAATATAGGAATTCTTGAGTGACCGCTTTCTATGATCATCCTGGCTACTTCGCTCATGGACTCATCTACTTCACAACAGACCAGATCCGTTCGGGGAACCATTATTTCTACAGCCTGTTTGTTACTTAGTCTGAGAACGTTTAGAAGCATTAAAAACTCTTCATTCTTGAGCTCTCCGTCTTCCCTGGCCTCCATGATGATTTCCTCAAGTGGAGCTTCACAACGTGAACCAAACACCTTGCGTAAAAAAGACCAAAGTTTACTTTCAGACCCCTCTTCCAAAATCCATGCCTCCTTATCAGGTTAATTGTCGATATGGCTTTGCGCAAAAAACTAATATGTTATCTCTGATCAGAGATAACATATTGACGCACTTAGTTATACAAGCCCTTTCTCTCTGTAAAGCTTCAAATGCATTTTTATTACCCAGGTAACAAGCTCTTCAATCCCTTCTTCAACATCCACCTGCTCCCAGCCTGTAATTACCTTTTTTTCCTCGTTCAGAACCGCCTTGGACACATACTGTACTCCAAAAACATAATTTCCAAGACCATCATTATAATGTTTTTTAATTCTGGCCACAACATTGTGGTTTTCGACCTCAGATTCAGATTCAAAGTCATGAACAAGCTGAAGTGAAATAAGAAGAGAAGGGTTTTTCGCAACAAATTCATCAACTTTTTTCAGGGCTCTGGATAAAACCTTAAACCGAAGCCCCCCGCCTGACATATCCATGAGAGATATTTCAGACTTCCGAAGGTCTTCATCCATAATCCAGAAGGGCTCGCCAAAGCTGCCTATCTGTCTGTGCAGGCTGCCCTTTGAATCATAAGAAACAGGCCTTATTTCAAGCCGTTTTACATATCCGGTAGGAACTTCAAGCCTCAAGTGCTGCCTCTTCTGCTCCATTTCAAGCATCTCAGGCATCTTGAGTTTAAGCACCCTGCCAATCTCTTCCTGGGTAACTTCCGTAATTTTTGATATGAACTTATAAAATCTGAGCTTTCCTGAACCAGGCTTGACCTTGAAAAAAACAGAGAGATCTCTTCCTTCCCAATTTTTTGAAATATTGATCTGGGCAGGAGGTTCTAAGTAGATTGAGTTTCTATCAAAATTTTTGAATGTACAAAAAAATTCCCTGCTCTGACCTTTAAACCTCAGGTCAAATCTGCTGTTGAAATCCAGGGCTGTCTCAAAAATCTGGGATATTTCCTTGTTAGAAACAACTTCAAACATGCCGTGAGAATCTGCAGACTTTTTTGCCTCTTTTCTAAGCTTGAGAATATATAATAAGACAACCAGTGCAATCAATGCCAGGACAATATAAAGGACTACATAACCTGAGCTTTGCATTACTGTATTTTGGAAACCAGAACTTATCTGCGGCCAGAACTGCTGATTCATTTTACACCTTAGGCATAGATTTAAAAGAAATCGTAACTGTTCATTACTTGTTCAGCTTAAAAACATTTTTGTGTCCAAACAAAGATTCGAACATTTATTTATCTTGAAGTATTTTTCTTCACTTTTCAATAATATCTTTTTAAGCGTCCCACCCGGGCGGACCGGGAACGAACCTGCGAGTAACTTTTAATTATCCAAGCGCAAGAGAGATTGCCGCGCTCGCCCCGGTTGAATGGCTCCGCCTACACTGCGTGTATTCAACAGGGTAAAAAGACTCCCTCGCAATGACACCTGACAGCCACAGACGTGGTTACTCAACACCTGTCATTTCGAGGGAGCGTAGCGAACAAAGCAATCTGTATGGCAAAACCA